>NZ_JAAAHR010000032.1:0-66090 GCF_009908215.1 Nonomuraea sp. K271
GGGCACGGACGCGGGCGACCAGTTCGGCGAACGCGAAGGGCTTGGGCAGGTAGTCGTCGGCGCCGAGGCTGAGCCCGTCGACGCGGTCCTCGATCGTCCCGGAGGCGGTGAGCATCAGGACGCGGGTCTCGCAGCGGCCGTGGGCGAGTCGCCGGCAGATCTCGTCCCCGTGGACGCCGGGCAGGTCGCGGTCGAGGATCACCACGTCGTAGCGGGTGGTGGCCAGGCGGTCGAGGGCGGCGGTTCCGTCCAGGACGACGTCGACGGCCATGCCCTCGCGGTGCAGCCCGGTTCCGATGGAGCGGGCGAGGACCTCGAAGTCCTCGACGACGAGGACCCTCACCGCCCCTCACCGCCGGTCATCGTGCGGCCGAACCTGCCGCCGGGTCGAGGTGCCATGCTCTGACGATGCCAGATCCCAGGTTCCAGCCGGGTCGCAGCGGCTGCGACCCGGCTGGAACCGGGTGCGGCGTACAACCGTCGGCATGAGTTCATTCACGCCCCACCAATCCCGCCAACAGGCCGGGTTCTCCGCGTTGCTGCGCGGGGAGTGGGCCACGTTCCGCTCCTCGCGCGTTTGGGTGCTCACCATGGCGGCCTCCGTGCTGGTCACCGTGTCGCTCGGACTGCTGATCGCCGGGGGTGTCCGCAGTACTTGCGTGACCGGGAAGGGGGAGGGCCCCTGCCCTGCGCCTTTGGTGGGACCTGATGGTACGGCGGTCAATGACAGGTACTACTTCGTGCACCAGCCGCTCAAGGGGGACGGCGGCATCGTCGCCCGTGTGTCGGACATGACCGGGCAGTTGCGGATGCCGGACGCCGTACCGGGGGTGCGCAACGTCAAGGAGGGGGTGGTGCCGTGGGCGAAGGCCGGGCTCCTGGTCAGGCAGAGCCTTCGGCAGGGCTCACCGTACGCCGCTGTCATGCTCACCGGAGCTCACGGCGTGCGGATGCAGCACAACTACATCCATGACGTGGCCGGTGGTCCCCACAATGGCCCCCAGTGGTTGCGGCTGACCAGGTCGGGTGACACCGTCACCGGCTATGAGTCAGATGACGGCAAGGCGTGGACCGAGGTCAGCACGGTCAAGCTGACGGGGCTGGCGGAGACGGTGGAGATCGGGTTGTTCGCCGCCTCGCCAGGCGTGTTGTGGGAGAGGGCGAAAGCCTTCGCCGAGGTCACCGCCACCTTCGACCAGGTCGCGTTGCAGGGTGCGAACGGTTCGTGGCGGCGTGACGACGTCGGCGTCTCCATGGAGTCCGACGGCACGACTCCGCATCACCCAGGCGGGGTCGTCGAGTCCGGTGGCAAGTTCACGGTGACGGGGGCCGGTGACATCGGGCCCGCTCCGGTGGAGGGTGGTCTGCGGGCTGATCTCATGCTGACCGGCGGAGCCGTGGGGTTGATCCCGGTGCTCGTGGTGGCGGTCACGTTTGTCACGGCGCAACGCGGGCGCGGGCTGATCGGGGTCGGTCTGCCGGGCGGGCCGCATCCGGGGTGCGTGCTGGCGGCCAAGGCCGTGGTGGTCGGCGCGGTCGCGTTCGTGGCGGGGCTGGTGACCTCGGGGGCGGTGGTTCCTGTCGGCCTGGCGATGTTGCGTGCCAACCAGAACCCGATTCAGCCGATCACCCTGGCCACCGGGCTGCGGGTGGTGGTCGGCTACGCGGCGCTGACCGCGGTCGCCGCGGTGCTGGCTCTGGGCCTCGCCGCGCTGGTCAGGCGGGCCGTGGTCGCCGTCGGGCTGGCCATCGCGCTGGTCGTCGTGCCTTACCTGGTGGCGACCGCGGGTTCGGTGCCATGGCTGCTGATGATCACCCCTGCCGCCGGGTTTGCGATCACGCAGAGCGTTCCCACGTTCGCGCATGTGGACGTGGACCAGTCACTGCTCGGAGGCTATTACCCGCTCCCGCCGTGGGCAGGTTTGACCGTGACCTGCGGATATGCCGCCCTCGCCCTCGGGGCGGCGATGGCCGTACACCGCGGGAAAGCCTCACGTCAGGCTCCGCTCTCCTGAAGGTATGTGACAGCCCTGATCGACACGCTTCATGTACGGGGTGCCACAAGTCGGAGCCTGGCGGTGGGTCAGAAGTCGAATTCGCCGAGCTTGGCACCGCCGACGAAGGCGCGGAAGGCGCCGCCGCGCAGGATCATCGGGGGGACATCGGGTTGCTCCGAGTCGCGGATCGCGTATCGGTCACCGCTCAGCTTGGCCGCGTAGAGGCAGTCGCCGCCGTTCGAGCCGGAGAGAGTGGATTTGGTCCACCGGGCGGTCTTTAGTTCAGCACGTAGCTCGTCACTGAAGTCCATACCCTGCCGCCACCTCACATACTTGTCGTCGGCTTACATGCGCAGGATGCGCCCATTTGTGAATCGCGTCATATCTGACACTAACTTGCCGCACCGTCTCCTCGCGAGCGGAGACGGTGCCATGCGCAGCGGAATCAAGGTAGACACGATCCGGCATGCCGTCGCTCTGGGCGAGAGCGAACCCTCCCAGCAGGCCCGCTGTGGCCCCCACCTCCAGTGGCACGAGTTGGACGGAGATGTTGGGGCGTTCGGCCATCTCCAGCAGGTGCACCAGTTGCTCCCGCATGACCTCTTTCCCACCGAAGGGCCGGAGGAGAACGCATTCGTCGACCAACGCCCAATACATGGGCGGATCGTCGCGCTCGAACACGGACTGCCGCCGTAGCCGTGTCTCGACGGCCTCCTCGACCCATCGCTCGGTGGCTCCCGGTTCTGCGGCGAGGATGGCTCGGGCGTAGCGAGGAGTCCGGAGAAGGCCGGGGATGACGAGGGGTTGCCACGTGCGGATCGTGTGGGCGTTCTCTTCCACTGTCGGCCACTCGCTGAACCAGTTCGGCACGGACATGACCCGCGTGTTGGGCAGGAGCCGGAAGAGTTCACCATTCAGCCCGAGGGCGGCTTCGGCCGCGATGGTGAAGCTTTTGGTCGGCTTTCGTTGGCCGCGCTCGACCAGCCCGATGAGGCTTTCGCTGCAGGAGAGAACGTTTCCCAGAGCTACTTGGGAGAGGCCGGCGGCGGTGCGGGCATTTTTTAGCACAACGCCGTAGACGGGTGTTTCGAGGGATGGGGGTTGCACCCGGACGTCGGCGCCGTGCTTCGAGCCTCCCCGGACGGCGTCCATGGAGGAGGCCGGTCGGGGCCTGGGCATCATGGCGGGGCTCAGTGCCCGATGCGGCACGGACCTCATCAGCGGCGGTCGCCGCGTCGTGTGGGCCGACCTGGCGGTGGTGTGATGGACGGAAGACTTCCAGGTTGGAAGATCATGGAAGGCGCTGGGGGCGGCTACATCGCGTTCCGTACCGCCCTCGTGCGCACGGACAACGGGCTCTCCAACGTGCGGTGCGGCGCGACCCTGACCGAACTGTACGAGCATCTGCAGCAGGAGATCCGGCGACCTCCAGCGAGCGGGCTTCCGGGGCCGCCTGAATACTCCGGCATGAAATCGACGGGTATCGCATGGCAATCGCTGAAAAGGTAGTAACAATGAGACATACTTCGTGCTCCAAAATGAGGGAGAAAGGGGCTTTCCCGTGCTTAGGTAAGGAGGCTTGCCGAAGCTTTGTCGTAGGGGCCTGGCACGACTCGGGTCGCGGCAACCGCTTCAGAGCGTTATCGCCTCTCTGAACGGAGCAACACCTTCATGATGTCCAAGGGTTTAGTCCGCAGGCTGGCGGCGCTCGGCGTCGGCCTGACCATGGCCGCGACCATGACCACCGGAGTGCTGACCGCTTCCGCGGCGGCTGCGAGCACCGGGGCCGCCAAGGCCGCCACGCCGAAGGTTTCGGTGGTGACGCCGAAGGCCTCCCCCAAGGACCACGAGGGAGGATGCCCGGTCAGGGTCACCTTCTCCTCGAAGGTCGAGATCAAGCCCACGAGCAGCAGAACGCGGGTCGTCTACCGCTGGCTGCACGGCGACGGCTCCAAGAGCAAGGTGAAGTCCTACACGCTCAAGGGCAAGAGCGCCAGATGGGTCTCCTTCAAGGAGTCCGCCACCTTCAACAAGGACGTGAAGAAGAACTGGCAGGCCCTGCAGGTCCTCTCGCCTCGGAAGACGACCTCCAGGAAGGGCTACTTCTCGGTCGACTGTGAGAAGCGGATCGTGCTCAAGCCGGCGCAGAGGTCCTGGGTCAAGGCTCACGTCAAGGTGGACCGCTCCACCGACTCCTGCGACTCCCGGATCGACGCGGTCGGCTCGATCCGCGTCGGCAAGCCCTCATGGGTGAAGTACCGCTGGCTGCGGAACGGTCACGTCGTGGACTCCGGCAGCGTCAAGGTCTGGGACGATCGCAGGGTCCACTACTCCTTCGATCCCGGCGGCAGCCACAAGGGCTGGGTGGCGCTCGAGATCGTGCGTCCCGACCACACCTACTCCGGCCGGGCGTACTACGAGGTGCGGTGCGAGGCTGACGCCAAGGCGACGGCCGCGGTGAGCGCGCCCGTCGACTACCAGGGCAGCTGCCCGGTCGGCAGGAAGTTCCACGGCATCGTCGACGCCCACGGCGCGAGCACGACCGTGAAGTACCGCTGGGCAGGTCCGGGCTACCGCGGTCCCGTCGTGTCCCTGTACTTCCCCCGCCACTCCGCCGCCCAGAGCGTGAGCCACACGGTGACGGCGTCCGAGAGCGGCGGCGTCAAGCGCCGGATCGAGATCGTCGGCCCGAACCACACGTACTCCAACACCGCTTCCACCAAGGTGACGTGCAAGGACGCCGTCGTGACGGCGTCGATCTCCAACCTGCGGACCGCCCCTGACAACGCGACGTGCGGGCTGGGCTCCAGCCCCGCCGTCGATGTCTACGCCGACATCACCGTGACGGGTCCGACCACGCTGACCTACCACTGGGTCATCAACGGCGCCACCACCTCCCTCCCCACCACCGTCGAGCTCGACAGGGCGGGCGTTCACCCGGTGACCATCGGCCTCACGCCGACCGGTCCTCCGACCATCGCGGGTGACATCCGGCTCGTGGTCACCGCCCCGAACGCCGTCGCCGAGACGAGAGCCTTCTCCTACACCTGCCCCACCGCCTGATCCAGGCCATCGCACAGGCGCGGCGCCCGCCACGGGCGCCGCGCTCGCGGCCCTACGAGCCGTAGACGATCGACAGGAAGCGCACCAGCACCGCCTCCCTGCTCGACGCGGGAAGCGCGTCCAGGACGGCGTTGACCGTCGCCATCTCCGGCTGCCCCGCCCCCGGCCGCAGGTCCACGTCCACCGAGGCGGCCAGCTCCGCGAACGCGGCGTCGTCCAGCGCGTCCAGGTCGAACCCCGCCACCAGCTCGACCAGCCCGTCGGGCAGCACGACCGGGCCGCGCAGCCGGGCGGCCCCGGCCGACTCGGCGATGACCTTCAGCATGGCCTCCACGCCTGACATCGTCGCCCCCGTGACCGTGATGTGCAGGTTGGCCGGGATGCCGGCGTAGGAGAGCTGCGGCTGCAGGAACCAGCCCCGCGCCCGCGCCTCGTCCGCCAGGACGAACACGTCGATCCCGTCCCCGGTGAACGCCACCAGCGACGCCTCGGGCTCGCCCAGCACGCGCAGCCCGGGGATGGCGGTGATCCCCTCGCGCAGCCTGGCCGTAGCCTCCAGCGCCGACCGGCCGAGCTCGACGTACCCCTGCCTGCCGAGCGCCTGCAACGTGGCCCACGCGCCACCGAGCGGGCCCGCCGACCTGGAGCTCTGCACGGTCGCGTTGATGATCGTGTAGCCGGGCCAGGCCGCCGAGGCGAAGTACGCCCTGCGCCGCATCGCCGGGTCGGCGAACAGCACCACGGAGGCGCCCTTGGGGGCGTACCCGAACTTGTGCAGGTCGCAGGAGAGGGAGGTGACGCCCGGCACGGACAGGTCGAACGGCGGGACCGCCGCGCCCGCCTCCCGTAACCACGGCAGCAGCCACCCGCCCACGCACGCGTCCACGTGGCACGGAACGCCCGCGCGGGCGGCGACGGCGGCGACCTCCTCGATCGGGTCGATCACCCCATGGGGGTAGGAGGGCGCGGAGGCGACCACCATGATCGTGTCCGCGTCCATGGCCGCCTCGACGTCGCTCGCCCGCACCTTGTACGTCGCCAGGTCCACGGGCACCGGCACGACCTCGATCCCCAGGTAGTGCGCCGCCTTGTGGAAGGCGGGGTGGGCGGTGACCGGCAGCACGAGGGTGGGGCGGGAGCGTCCGGCGGCGTCGCGGGCGGCCTTGACCGCCAGCATGATCGACTCGGTGCCGCCGCTGGTGAAGATGCCGTGGCCGCCGCCGAGCAGGTCCGCGACCGCGCCGACGACCTGCCGCTCCATCTCGACCACGCTGGGGAACGCGGTCGGGTCGAGGCAGTTGACCTCCAGCATCTCGGCGTACGCCCGCGCCGCCGCCTCGCCGATCTCGGCCCGCCCGGTGTCGTAGACGTACGCGGTCACCTGGCCGCCGCGCACCGGTAAGTCGTTCCCCTTGAGCTTCGCGATCTCGGTCAGCAGGTCCTCGGCCGTCCGTCCGGTCGGGGGGAGGTTCACGCGGGCTCCTTCGGGGGCGAAGCTCACCGGGGGTCGCCCGGCAGGCCGAGCATGCGGTGCAGGGTCAGGTGCAGGTGGGCGCGGAAACGGCGCAGCGCGGCCCGGTCGCCGGCTCCTCTGCGGCGGCCCTGGTCGTCGAGCACCCCGCCCTTGGCGAATCCGTGGACGGACCAGACGACCGTCCACATCGTGTATTCGAGGTCCACCCTCGCGTCGATCAGCCCCGACTCGGCGATGGGCCGCATGGTGGCGGTGACCGCGGCGAAGAGCGGCTGTACGTAACGGCGCTCCAGCTCGGTGATGTCGCCCGCGTCGGACAGCCAGCGGTGCATCCACAGGGCGGGGATCTCGGGGTTGTCCACGCAGAAGTCGAGGTAGTCGTCGATCAGCCGGTGGATCCCGGCCGTGGGGTCGTCGCCGGGCAACCGGTCGAGTGCCTGCTCCAGGGCCGCCTTCTCCGCCTGGTGCGCGCGCTCCATGACGGCGAGGTAGAGCTCTCGCTTGCCGCCCACATGGTAGTTGACGGTGGCGATGTTGAGCCCGGCCGCGTCGGCGATCTGGCGCGTCGAGGTGCCGTCGTAGCCCAGCGCGGCGAACAGCTGGGTCGCGACCTCAAGGATCGGCGCGACCTTTGCGGTCTCGGCAGGTGCCATGCTACCGAACGTAATTCGGCCGCCACAGCTCAGTCAATCACTTGATGGAGAATCTTCCTCCGGCCGCCGTGACACGGATCGGTTGCGCCGGCAGAGCGCTCTGTCATGCCAGAATCCCAGAAGTTCACCTCAGAGCGTCCACCGGCTCCATTCCGGCCGCGCGCAGCGCCGGATACAGCCCTGCCAGCAGCCCCACCACGGCCCCCGCGATCGGCGCGGCAATAGCCAGGCGGACGTCCAGCAGCGGTGTCCACTGCTTGGCGGCCGAGACGGCGACCACGGTCACCACGCCCAGACTCGCGCCGATCACACCTCCGGTCAGCCCGATCAGCGTCGACTCCAGCAGGAACTGGGCGGCGATGTGCCGCCGGGCGGCGCCGAGCGCGCGGCGCAGGCCGATCTCCGGTACGCGCTCCATGACGGTGACCAGGGTGACGTTCGCGATGCCGACGGCCCCCACGACCAGCGAGACCAGGCCGAGGATGAGGAAGAGGGCGTTGACGTCGTCCTGTGCCTGGTCGCGGGCCCTGGTGGGGCCGGGTGGGGCGACCACCTGGAGCATGTCGCCGTTCCCCGGGCTGAGGGCGGCCGGCGCCTGGCCGGCGATCAGCCCGGCGGCGCCCAGGGACGTGTTGACCAGCACCCGGGTGACGTCGCGCAGCCCGAACTGCCGGCCCGCGGTCGGCGGCACGATCACCGCGGTGCTCAGGTCCCGCTCGCGGCGCAGGTCGCCCAGGATGCCGATGACCGTGTACGCGTGCTTGCCGATGAAGATCGCCGGCGACCGGTCGAGCCGGGTGACGCCGAGCGCCCTGGCCGCCTGGTCGCCGATGACCGCCACCCGGTCGCCCCGCCGGATGTGTCCCGTGTCGTAGAAGCGGCCCTGCACCATCCGGCCGCGCGCCGCCTCCGGGAGCCCGGTCGTCGCGGCCAGCACGGTCAAGGACTGCCTGGTGACCCTGGTCGGGTCCACGATGTCGTTGGAGCGTACGGACAGGTTGGAGCTGTCCCTGCTCTCGGCCACGGCGGCGGCCGACTCGACGCCGCGCAAAGGGGTCAGCCGGTCGATCGCGTCCCACTCCACCAGCGGCGTGTGCTCCGACTCGGGCACCTCCACGGTGATGGCCGTGGCCACCAGCGCGTCGAAACGGCCGATGATCTGGTTGCCCGCCGTCGCGGCCACACCCAGCGTGACGACGAGCGTGGTGATGCCGAGCACGGTGCCGAGCGTGGTGAGGGCCGAGCGCATCGGCCGGGCGAGCATGCCGGCCACGGCCTCGCCTATCAGGTCGCGTACGTGCATCAGCCCTCCTCCACCAGCACACCGTCGGTGATGCGCACCCGGCGCTCGGCCCGCGCGCCGACCTCCTGCTCGTGCGTGATGACCACGATCGTCAGCCCCTGCCCGCGCAACTCGTCGAACAGGTCGAGCACCGCCTCGGTGTTGCGGCTGTCGAGGTTGCCGGTGGGCTCGTCGCACAGCAGCAGCGACGGCTCGCCCAGGAGGGCCCTGGCGATGGCCGCCCGCTGGCGTTCACCGCCGGACAGCAGGCCGGGCAGGAAACCGGCGCGGTGGGCGACGCCGACCCGCTCCAGCGCGGCCATCGCCCGTGCGCGCCGGCCGCCGCGTCCCTTCTTCGTCGTGCCGGAGCGCGCCGGTACGTTGCGCGTTCCCGTCCGTCCGCGGTAGATCTCGGCGAGCATGACGTTCTCCACGACGCTGCGGTGGGACAGCAGGTGGAACGACTGGAAGACGAAGCCGATCCGGTCGCCGCGCAACCGGGTCCTCGCGCCGTCGCGCAGTGTCGTGGTCTCGGCGCCGTCCAGCCGGTAGCTGCCCGAACTGGGCCGGTCGAGCAGCCCGAGCACGTTGAGCAGGGTGGACTTGCCGGAGCCCGACGGGCCCGCGACGGCCACGTAGTCGCCCCTGTCGACTTTGAGCGTGACGCGGTCGAGGGCGCGGACCGGCGGCCGGGCGGGGAACTCCCTGCACACCTCCGTCAGCTCGATGACGGGTTCAGCCACCGCTGACCACCACCCGGTCGCCCTCCTTGAGCGCGCCGGTGACCTCGACGTTCCCGTCCGCGGTCAGGCCCGTGCGCACTTCGACGTCCTTGGTCCTGTCGGGCTCGTACTCGACGCGGACGCGCGCCTTCCCGTCCGCCGAGGTGATCACCGCGGCCACCGGGACCACCAGCACGGGCTCCTCGGTCGCCCCCACGGTGACCCGCGCCGTCACCGCCGTCCCCGCCTTGAGCCCCTTGCCCTTGGTGGGAGTGAGCAGGATCGGCACGGCGCCCTCCGAGGGCTCCTCGACGCCCGGCACCTTGGCCTGGTCGCCGACCGCGGTGAGCGTGGCCCGGTACGTCCTGCCGGTGTCGATCTCGATGGTCGCCTCCATGCCCGCGCGCAACAGCTCGGACTCCGCCGCCTCGACGCTCCCGGTCACCATGAACGACGAGCTGGTCACGGTGGCGACCTCGTCCTCGACGCGCTGCCCGGCCTTCACCGACACCTTCTGCACCCGGGCGGGCAACGTCGGCAGGAACACCACCTCGCCGGGCGGGACGGAGGTGCCGTACGTGCGGGCGTACTCGGCCAGCATCGACCTGGCGGCGGCCACGTCCTTCTCGGCGCCCGCCACCTTGAGCCTGGTGGGGGTGAGCTGCCGGGCCTGGCGCAGCGCCTGCCGGGCCGTGACCAGCGCCTCCTTGGCGGTGCGCACGGCCTTGCGCAGTTCCTCCAGCCGTTTCGCCCTGGCCTGCCGCGCCTCCTCCAGGACCCGGCCGCGCGCCTCGCGGGCGGCGGCTAGGTCGGCCCTGGCGTTCTCGACCCTCATCCGCAGCAGGCCCGTGTCGGCCGGGGGCTGGGTCGCCGCGACGACCGAGGTCCCCGATGTGGGCGTGAGCCCGGACGTGTGCCCGGACGTGGGCCCGGACGTGGGCCCGGACGTGGGTGTGGCCGTGGGGCCGGGGTCCGGCCGGGTCCTGGCCTCCTCCAGCGCCTGCTCGGCCGCCGCCAGCTTCTCCTCCGCCGCGCGTACGGCCGTGTCAGCCGCCGCCAGCTTCGTCTCGTCCTCGGGCGTCAGCCGCCGCTCCTCGGCCTTCTGCAGCGCCCGTTTCGCCGACGTCATGTCCGCTTCGGCGTTGTCGAGCTTGACCTTCAGCGGTAGCACGTCGCGTCCCTGGTCGAGTGCCTGCTTCTCGGTTGCGAGGGTTTCCCGAGCCGTCTGTACGGCCTTGCGCAGCGTGTCGTACGCCTGCCGGTCGGCGAATTCCGGCTGCTGGGCCTCGTACCCCTTCCTGGTGTACATCCTGGTGACGGCGGCGATCGTGGCGCGGTCGAACACGCCCGTGAGAGGGCCGCCGAAGCCCAGCCGGCGCAGCGCCCGCTGCAGTTGCCTGACGTCGGCGCCCTTGCTGCCGGGCGCGATCGTGCGGTGCATCGGTACGGAGCCGCGCAGCGCGAACACCGGGCGGCCGTTGACCTCCATCAGCACCGCGCCTTCCTTGATCCGGCCCTTGCGCGGTGCCCGGGTCGCCCGCTGGAGCCCCGACGCGTCGCCGGCCGGGTCAGCCGCCGGGCCGCCGACGACGCCGGCGAGGCTGATGGGCCTGGGGGAGCCGTACTCCAGGGTGCCGCTGGTCACGACGGTGCTGACGAGCTTGCGGCGCTCGACGGCGGCGGTGACGAGCGAGGGCCGGGGCGCGGCCCTGCGGGCCGCCTCGTCGGCGGGCGAGCGTAACCGGGTGCTGAGCGCCCAGCCCACGGCGGCGATGACGACGACGCCGGCGATGACGCCGGCCAGGAGTCTGCGTGGCGACTTCATGGTGTCTTCACATGCCGAACCGGTCGCTGACCTGCTTGTCGATCGCCTGCTCGCGCGGCAGGTAGGCGGGGTAGAAGTCCTTGCCGCACTCCAGGTCGTCGAGCGCCGCCTTGGTCTCCCTGTTCAGGTAGGGCCGCGCCTCCACGGGGGTGAGGGAGGGGGCGTAGGTCATCGACAGCTCGCCCTCCTTCGCCGGAGGCGCGACGTCGGGCACGTCGTCCCGCTGCTCCCGGCCCAGCTTGTCCTCCTGGGCACGGAACATCTCCGGGCCGCGCTTCGCCATGGCCAGCGGCGTGGTGTCGCTGATCGCGTGGCCCTTGCTCTTCAGACAGGTGGCCATGGCGCCGGTGAGCTCGACCAGCGCGGGATCGCTGTTGACGGCCCTCGCGAGCTCGCGCTCGCGGATCTTGTTCTGCTCGGCGTAGTAGTCGGCGCCCGACTTCAGCTTCAGGCCGAGCACCTGACCCGCCGCTGTGACCATGCAGGCGTCCTGCGCCTCGTGGTAGACGCCCATCTGTGCCTTGGAGAGCGAGGACTGGATCTCCCAGTTGGGATTGATCTCAGGGTTGTCGGGCTTGACCGCCGGGTTGCCCATCTCCTTGGGGTAGACGTACATGGCGAACACCCCGAACCCGTATTTTTCGCGATATTTCCGCAAAGCTTGGTAGTCGCCCGCGGCGCGCTTGCGGCTCTCGTCGGTGTCCGGCTTCTGTCTGCGCGACACGAACGGGACGTACTTGAAGCCCTTCTGCTTCATGCAGTCGGCCTTGGCCGCTTCGAGCCGGTGCTTCTTGTCGCTCGTCGCGCTGGGGGAGGGCGCGGCGGTCTCCGCGGCGCCCCCGCAGCCGCAGAGCACGGCCAGGGCGGCCAGCGGCAGGATCGTGCGCACGTGGTGTCTGTACGGCATGTCGCTGACCGTACTACGTTCAACGGAGTATGGTCAATCCAGACAGTGCCGCCGTTGCCGGAAGGGCGCGCCGGCGGTCCAGAGCGCAAGCACGGCGAGCACGCCCCAGTAGGCCAGGTGCTGCCTGGTCAGCTCGGCGGAATGGGCGGCCAGATCACCCGAGGCCACCGCCAGATAGATCCCCGCAGCCAGCGCCCACCGGTAGTCGCGCGCCAGGTAGCCGGCCCCGGCCGCCAGCCCGAACGCCGCCGCCTCCACGGCCATCCGGCTCAGGGAGAGGGCGAACGTGCTGTCCTCCGCCATCCACTGCGGCCCCGACCACGCGGCGGCCACGACGGCCGCGCACCACCACCACGACCGGGCCCGCAGCGGCCGCCCGCGCGCGGCCAGCACCCCCAGGCCGGCCAGCATGACCGCGTATCCGCCCGCCACCACGTACGGGTTGCTGTCGGCGAACAACGCCTGATCCCCGAGCGGCGACGGGTAGACGGGCAGCAGTGTGAGATCGAAGAGCTGCCGGCCGCCCGCGATCGCGACCGCCTTCATGCCGACGACCAGCGTGAGCGGGATCGCCGCCCACGCCCACCCACGCAGGACGGCGACCAGGGCGAGCGCCGACGCCGCCGTCCACAGCGGCAGCGTCCCCGCGTACGGCAGCAGCGCCGCCAGGTGCAACGCCGCCAGGGCCGTCACGCCCAGGTGCAGGCCGTCCTTCCAGGGGCTGCCCGTCGCCAGGTGAACGATGCGGCTGCGCACGCCGCCCGCCAGCAGCCCCCACGCCTCCCTCGGCACGGGCACGGTCCTGCCGGGGTCCGCGGACTCCAGCAGCACGTCGAGCAACTCGTCACCATGCGCCGTGCGGTAGGCGCGCGGGTAGGCCCGCAGCAGCGCGCGGTAGCGGCGCTCCAGCGTGCTGCCCTGCGGGACGACGGTCATGTGCTGGACGGCCGGAGCACGAGCGAGGCGGCCTCCTGCATCCGCCTCGCCTCCGCCTCCACGAGCGCCTGGCCCTCGTCGGTGATCCTGAAGTAGCGGCGGTTGCGGCCGTTGACCGTCTCCTCGCGGTCGACGGTGATCACTCCGCGCTCGTTGAGCCGCTCCAGGATGCCGTAGAGGGTGCCGACCGACGGTTGCACCCTGCCTGCGGACAGCTCCTTGATCGACTTGCTGATCGCGTGTCCGTGCAGCGGGCCCGCGCGCAGGGCGGTGAGCACGAAATACATCGGCTCGCTGACTTCAGATGTTCCCCTCGGCATGGGGCGACAGTATTCCGTTCAACGGAGCGTGTGCAACGGCACTCGCCCATGTCACGAGCAACGCTCGCCGTTCAGGTGGAAGACCTCGGGAGCCGGATCCGGGCCCGCGCCGCCCGTGCCGGCGAACCCGAACGTCACCGACCTGCCCGGCTTGATCCGGTCGTTCCAGCCCAGCCCCGTGGCCGTCACCACCGAACCCGACTGCGCCAGCTTCACGCCCCAGCCTTCCTTGACCCGCTGCCCGCCGAGCCACGACCAGCGCAGGCTCCAGCCGTCCACACTCTGCCTGCCGGTGTTCTCGATCACCACCTGCGCGATGAACCCGCCTGGCCACGAACCATGTCCCGAGTAGCGCACCCGGCAGCCGGAACGCCCGCCGCCGTCCGCCAGGAACGCCCCCACCCAGGCCAGCGGGGCGTTCCAGTTGATGGTCAGCTCGTTCGTCGCCCACGACTCGATGTCGTCGATGTAGCAGAACTGCGGCTTGCAGCCCTGCAGCAGGCGTTGCGCGACCGGGTCCTGGATGGCGGAGTTGGGGCCGCCGGCCAGCGTGCCGCGCGGCAGGTTGGGCAGGGCGGGGTCCAGCTGGCGGGCGTACCAGTGGCTGTGCTGGTTCTTGGAGGCCACCTCGCCGTAGCCGGTGACGTACGACTGGTTGAGCGCGTTGCGGCCCAGGAGGTAGTCCATGCCCTCGCGCACGGCCGCCCGGTACTTCTCCCGCCCGGTCAGGTCGTACGCCGTGGCCACGACCACCAGGTTGTTCAGCACCAGGTTGTTGGAGCCCCAGTCGAAGTCCGGCGGGTTGTACGGCAGCCCGTACGGGTGCGCCTTCTGCACGGCGAGATACTTGTCCGCCCCCTCGATGACCGACCTGCGCACCCGGCCACGGTCGGGGATCGTGTTCGGCACGGTCGCCAGCTCCAGCCGGCCGAGCTGCGCGGTGTTGCCCCAGTCGAACCCGCGGTCACGCCAGACGTCGCCGGTGTGGTGCGGAGAACCCAGGACGAACGTCTCGAACTCCTTCTCGCCCGTCGTGATGAACAACTCCGCCGCCGCCCAGTAGAACTCGTCGCTCACGTCGGCGTCGTTGTAGGCGCCGCCGCCGACGCCGTCCGCCGGGTCGGCGTACCGCTCAGGGTTCGCCTTGGCCGCCGCCCACGCCCTGTGGGCCGCCTCTATGTTCCTAGCGGCGAACGCGGCGTCGTACGGCGCGAACAACCGCGCCGCCTGCGCCGCCGTCGCGGCCAGGTTGAGGGTCGCGGCGGTCGACGGCGGGTGCAACTCGCGCGGCTGCGGGTCCTGGTGCGGCAGCAGCGGCAGCCCGGTCCAGTTCTGGTCGTGGATCTTGTGGTGGGCCATCCCCGCGTACGGCTCGCCGTCCGGCACCTGCATGCTCAGCAGGAACTCCTGCTCCCACCGGGCCTCGTCCAGCACGTCGGGAACGCCGTTGCCGCTCTCCGGGATGGCGAGCTGCCCGTCCGTGAACGCCGCCTTGTTCCGTTCGTACGCGGACATGAGCTGGTGCACCGAGATGCCGCCGTTGACGACGTACTTGCCGTGGTCGCCGGCGTCGTACCAGCCGCCCTTGACGTTCAGCGTGTAGTCGCAGACGCCCGGCTGGCACGGGACGTCCACGTCGCCCTGGTTCGGCGCGACGCCGGCGTGGCCGGCCGGTCTGCCGTAGCCGGGCCTGAGCGTGTCGAGGATCTCGATGCCGCTGCGCTGCGTGTAGTAGAACCTGAGCGCGTCGACCGGCAACTCGTCGTAGAGGCCGGCGGCGATGTCGAACGGCCTGCTCGTCTCGCCGTCCGCCGTCACCGTGTAGCCCTTGCCCGGCTTGCGGTGGGCGCTGAAGTCGAGGGTGTGCACGTTCTCGCCGGAGCTGGCGTCCACGCCCCTCGGCGTGGTCCTGCCCCTGGCGACGGTCTTCTTGCCGGCGTCCTTGAGCTCCCACTCCAGTGCCGTGGTCGCGGTGGTGACCACGGTGGCCTTCTTGGGGCCCGCCGGGAGGTAGCCGACCATGTTCACGCGCACGCGCGGTCCGGTGTCCGGCTCGTACTCCTCCGGCTCGGCCCCGCCCTTCAGCGAGACGTCGTCCATGCAGAACCTCCATGGCTCGGCGCTGCCGCCCAGTTGGAAGACGACCTGGGCGTTGGGCAGCGACACGGGTGCGGTGAACGTGTAGGAGTAGTCGTCGCCCGAGACGCTCAGCTCGGGGGCGGCCGACAGATACTGCGTCCATGGGTCGACCGGGAGCTGGATCAGCGCGCGGCCGACCTTGGCGGGGGTCGCGGAGGCGGCGAACCGGTACGCGTACGTCTCGCCCGCCACCAGCGGGATGCCGTCCTGGCCGATGATGACGTCCCACGGGTTCGCGGTGCCGCCGGGGACGTCGGCGCAGAGCCGGCCCTCGTCCACGGCGAGGGTGAGGTCGGGGGTGCCCCACCAGGGGGCGGTGCCGGCGTCGAAGGTGCCGTTAACGATCTGCTCGGGTCCCTCGTCGGCGTGCGCCGCCACGGCCGGGGACGCGGCCGGGGACGCGGCCGGGGACAGGGCGACCATGGTGAGGAGGGCCAGTAAGGCGGCCCGGCATCGGGTCATGGAGGTCCTTCGTCATGGAGGTGGGAGCGCTCCCAATTGGCGCGCGACCCCGATAGTGCGTCCCAGAGTCGCCCCCGTCAACGCCTTGGCCCCACCCACCACCATCACCCCCGAAGGACCCTGAAACTTTCACGCCGAGCCTCGGAGGGCGGCTGCATGGATCGGGCGGCGCGTCCAGGGCCTCCGCGAATCCGCGAAAAAGAAATGCAAATCGCCGGAGTCCAGCGTTTACTCAGGGCATGAGAGGCCTATCTTGGGTGCCATTTCTCGATCTTTCCTGCATTCTGTCTCGTCATATATCTCTATTCGCTTAAGCTGTGCATTTACCGCATGACGGTTGCTGAGCGCGCCCATGATAACCGCGACGGGCAGGGCGGCTATCGCGCAGGCAAGCGCGGTGACGGCCAGGCGCTTGCCGCCCTGCCTTTTGACCGCCAAAGCAATGATGGAAAGGACGCCGGTGACCATGGAGACAGGCACTGCCATCATCCACCCATCGACCTCGACCCAGGTCGCCGTCAATGCGGTCACGAGCGCGATCGCGCTGATCACGACCGCGATGACCGCCAACCGCTAGGGTGCGCCGGCGGGCCGCCACATCGGCCAGAACACCGTGCCGTCCGGCAACTCGAACGTGCCGCGCCCCTGGTAGCCGTTCCTGGTGTACAGGTCGCGGTTGCGCGGGTCGCTGGCCTCCAGGTACGCGGGCAGGCCGTCGAGCCGGGCGTGCTGGTACCGCAGCAGCGCGGTGCCGAGCCCCTGCCCCTGGCAGTCGGGGTGGACGGCCAGGAAGACCAGATAGTGGCACGGTTCGGCGGGGTGGTGCGAGGCGAACAGCGTGTCGAGCGTCCGGAACCGGTCGGCCCACTCGCCGGTCGCCTCGCCGAGGCGGCGGTCGTACCCTGAAGGCGGGGATGACGGCGGCACGGGCGGGAACCAGACCGCCGCCGCGGGGCCGTCGTCGATGAGGTGCACCTCGCCGTGCTCGATCGCGTAGTCGAGGAGGATGCGGTAGTGGGCGGTGATGACCCTGCGCCGTTCCCGGCGTTCGGGCACCAGGTATCTGACGACCCTGAGCTCGGCGAACGCGGTCGCGATGAGCTCGGCGACCTGGCCGGCGTCGTCGGCCTCCGCATGGCGGACGGCCGGTCGCATCGTGAACGTCTTTCCCATGGCCCAGGGTCCTCTCGTCGTGTGCGGTTTCCTGGGCGGCCCCGCGCCCGCTCACGAGGGTAGACCGCCGTTCGTCCGTGTGGGAAGACGACACGAAATCCCAGGTCATGACCGGTATTGGGCTTGATGTCCGGCGCCGGGTACGGTCGGTCCCATGGCCGCCTTCCGAACGGTATCCGCAGCGCTGGTCACCCTGGCCGCGCTGTCGGCCGCGTGCGCCGGGGCCGTGCCTGCCGTGCGCCAGGCGAAGGCGCCCGCCGCCCCTTCCGCGGCGTCGTCGCCCACCGGCCGCGGCGGTCCGCTGGCCGGCAAGATCGTCGTGATCGACCCCGGCCACAACGGCGGCAACGCCGCGCACCGCGAGGAGATCGACCGCCTGGTCGACGTCATCACCGGCCGCAAACCCTGCAACACCACCGGCACCCGGACCGGCTCCGGCTACCCGGAGCACGCCTTCACCTGGGACGTCGCGAACCGGCTCAAGCCGTTGCTGGAGGAGATGGGGGCGAAGGTCGTGCTCACCAGGCCCGACGACAAGGGAGTCGGCCCCTGCGTCACCGAGCGGGCGGCCATCGGCAACGAGGCGAGGGCGGACGCGGTGGTGTCCATCCACGGGGACGGCGCCGCCGAGAGCGGGCACGGGTTCCACGTGATCATGCCGGGACTGATCGCCGGGCACAACGACGCGATCATCAAGCCGTCCAGGCGGCTGGGGCTGGCGATTCGCAAGGCGTACCGGGTGGGGACGCGCATGCCGTACGCCACCTATGTGGGGCGTGACGGCCTGCAGACGCGCACCGACCTGGGCGGGCTGAACCTGTCGAAGCGGCCTGCGGTGTTCATCGAGTGCGGCAACATGCGCAACAGCCGCGACGCCGCCAGGATGACCAGGCCTGCCTTCCGGGAGCGCATCGCCACCTCGCTGGCCGCCGGGCTCAGGCAGTATCTCCGCTAGCGGGAACGTCGTGGCCGCCGCCGCACATGCGGGGCGTGGCCGGTCGGCCGCTCAGCCGTCCCGGCAGAGCGGCTTGCCGCCGACGACGCAGGCGATGTCGTCGAGCTGGCAGCTGAGCAGGGTGCCGTCCATGCCGAGCACGAGCACCAGGTCGCGCCGCGACCGGTGGGCCAGCATGACCCTGCCGACCACGCCATTGTCCAAGATCACGGTCGGGCGGCCTGCCACGTTCTCCATACCCTCGCGACTCCTCTCAGGTGCGGAACAGGCCTGACGCCGGATCCGTCACCACCAGCATGCACAGGCTTGCGCCATAAGCGCATCGGTCATCGGGTTGTATTTCCGGATCCACCGGGGAAGCACGGCGCTTCAGGGGCCGAGGAGCGGGCTGACGAGAACATGTTCTGCCCAAACCTCCTTGTCCGGATCCGTACGCCGTCGCCTGCGGTCGAGAGCGCCCGAGTAGTATGACGAGCAAGTCCTATGAGGCAGGGAGGAAGGCCCCTAGTGACCGAGCTAGAACGTGTTCCGCCCGGTGTGGACCCGAATGTTCCGAGTTCTGCGCGGGTGTACGACTATCTGCTCGGAGGCAAGGACCACTTCGCCGTCGACCGGGCGGTGGCGGAGAAGCTCCTCGCGGTCGCGCCCGACTCCCGCCTCGTCGCCAGGGCCAACCGCCGTTTCCAGGTGGAGGCGGTGCGCCATCTGGCACGGCAGGGCGTGCGGCAGTTCATCGACCTCGGCACCGGCATCCCCGCCACGCCCAGCATCCACGAGGTCGTCCGCGGGGTGCACCCCGCCTGCCGGGTGATCTACGTCGACTACGACCCTGTGGTGCGGATGCACGCCCAGGTGCTGCTCGCCGACTCGCCCGGCGTCGAGGGCATCCAGGCCGACCTGCGCCGCCCGGCCGAGATCCTGAGCGACCCCTACGTCACCGGGCTGATCGACTTCGACCAGCCGGTGTGCGTGCTGATGGTGGGCGTGCTGCACTTCGTCATGGACGACGAGGACCCGGCCGGCATCGTGGCCGCCTTCAGGAAACACCTGGTGCCGGGCAGCCACCTCGTGCTCTCCCACGCCATGGCGGAGAGCGACCCCGAGGCGATCGCCCAGCTCACGATGGCGACGGCCGGCTCGCCCGCGCAGGGCAGGTTCCGCGGCCGCGACGAGGTGCTGAGGTTCTTCGACGGGTTCGACCTGATCGGGCCCGGCCTCGTGCCGGTGCAGGACTGGCAGATCGACGCCGACGACGCCGCGATCCCGCTGATCGACGGCCCGCCGCGCCTGCGCGTCGACGGAGGGGTCGGGCGTCTCAGCGCGGGCCCACCCCCGCATAGTCCCTGAGGTCGATGTCCGTGGCGAACGCGTCGGTCAGCTTCAGCATCGTCCGCAGCAGGAAGCGCGAGGAGAACATCAGGTTGCGCAGCCGGATGCGCGTGCGCGTGGCCGGGGCCAGGAAAGGGCCCGCGTTGCCGCTCCTGGCCACCTTGGCATAACCGCTCAGCTGCTCCTCATACCGGGCGAAAGCCGCGCGGTGCTCGCCGCCGGCCGCGGCCAGCTCGCCCGCCAGCACGTACGCGCCCACCACGGCCAGGCCGGTGCCGAAGCCGCCCAGCGTGTTGCCGTACGCCGCGTCGCCGAGCAGCACCACACGGCCCGCACTGTAGCGGTCGATCCTGACCCGGGCGATCGCGTCGAGATAGACGTCGTCCGACGTGCGCACCCGCTCCATGACGGCCGCCGTCCGCCAGCCCATGCCGGCGTAGACGCGAGCCAGGATGTCCTTCTGCTGCTGGAGGTCGTAGCGGTCGTAGTCGAGCCGCTCCGAGGCGAAGACGAAGAACGCCGACGGCCCGCCCACCGCGACCATCCTGCCCGGTTCGTTGTACATCATCGCCCGCGCGCCGAGACCGTCGCCGACCCCGACGAGGGCGTAGTGGTGGCCGAGGTGCCTGACGTAGCGGGACTCGGGGCCGAACGCGAGGCGGCGCACGTTCGAGTGGATCCCGTCCGCGCCGACCACCAGGTCGAACGTGCGCGGCGCGGACCGCTCGAAGGTGACGTGCACGCCGGTGGCGGTCTCGGTGAGCGAGGTGATCGAGTCGCCGAAGACGTACTCGCACTCCGCGGACGTCCTGTCGTACAGGAGCCGGGACAGGTCGCCACGGCTGATCTCGAGGTCGCCGCCGCTGAACTCGCCCGGCATGACCGCGAGCGTCCTGCCGTCCTCGTCGACGATCTCCTGGTCGGTGCCGCCGGTCTGGAGGCGGCGTACGTCGTCCAGGATGCCCATGCGGGCCAGCACGCTCAGATGGGTCTCGCCCTTGAAGTCGACGGCCTGACCACCGAGGCGCAGGACGGGGGCCTTCTCGACGACGGTGACGGTGAAGCCGTAGCGCACGAGCCAGTGGGCGAGCGCTGGCCCGCCGACGCTCGCGCCGGAGATGAGGACGCTGGTGTTCTGCATGCCCCGCAGCCTCGTTTCCGCCGCTGACAACCGGGCGACCACCCGCTGACACGGCGGACCTGGCCTGTCAGCCGGGAGGGAGAGCGGCCGCGCGCAGCGCCTCCCGCGCCTTCTCCGCGCTCATGGACGCACCCCTGGCGAACGCCGCCGCGAAAGCCTCGGGGCCGAGCACCTCCGTGGCGGACGCGGTGACCCTGGCGACGTCGGGGTCGCCGGCGACGGTCGTGCCCCGCAGCGCCACCCCCACACCCAGCAACTCCGCCGCCCGTTCCGCGCCGGGCGCCCGCCCGCCCATGACGAGCGCGAGACCGGCGAGGCCCTCGGCGACGTCGGCGAGGTCGGCGGCCAGCGGGGACTCCAGCACGGAGGCCAGCGCCTGCTCGTGCCTGCGGGCCGCCTCGGACACGTCGCCCGTGTCCTCGGCGAGACGGCCCAGCGCGGTGAGCACGTGCGCCCGGGTGGCCGTGAAGCCGTGCGATCCCGCCCCGGCCAGCGCGGCGCCGAGCCGCCTGGACGCCTCGCCGGCATTCCCTTCGAGCCGGGCCAGGTTCCCCAGCCGGAAATGCACCCACGCTGACAGCTCCGGCCTGCCCAACCGTCGGTCGAGCACGCCCACGCGCTCGTAGCCGGCGCGGGCGCCCTCCACGTCGCCGGCCCGCAGGCGCGCGTCGGCCCGCCTGCCCAGCACGTCCACCAGCTCGTCCAGCGCGCCGAGCTCCTCCAGCCGGTCGATCGCCTGCTTCCACAACTCCATGGCACGCGCCCAGTCGCCGCGCCAGGCGGCGATCACGGCGAGCCAGTCGAGCGCCTGCGCCGTACCCCACCGTTCGCCCAGCGCGCCGAAGTCCGCGAGCACCGACTCCAGCCGGCGTTCCGCCTCGGAGACGGAGCCGTCGACCAGCGTCAGCAGCGCCGCGCCCAGCCGTTCGAGCGCCCGGCTCCACGGGTCGGAACCCAGCACCCGCCGCCCTTCGGTCCCTTCCCGCGGCGGGCCGGTGAACATGCCCCAGAGCGCCACGCCGAAGCGGTGACGCATCGGCCCGTCCAGCGAGCCGACGATCGTGCGCGCCCGCTCCCAGTGCGGCGACCCGGCATCGGGTACGGCGTGCAGGACGGCCAGCACGTACTCCTCCTCAAGCCCGGCCGGCGGCCCCGCGGCGGCCGAGTCGAGCAGCCTGACGGCGTGCCGGGTGGCCTGGCCGCGCCGGCCGCTCAGCCACCAGTACATCGCCAGCGCCGCCACCAGCCGCCAGGCCGTCGGCCTGTCATGGGTCACGCTCCAGCGCAGCGCCGCCTGCAGGTTCGTGTTGTCGGCCGACAGCAGGGCCAGCCAGCGCAGCTGCTCGGACCCGCAGAGGTGGTCGTCGGCGCGGCGGGCCAGCTCCAGGAACCAGGCGGCGTGGGCCTGCCGCAGCCGGTCCTCCTCGCCGGCCTCCGCCAGCCGCTCCAGGCAGAACAGCCGGATGGTCTCCAGCATGTGGCAGCGCTCACCGTCGCTCTCGACCAGCGATTTGTCCACCAGATCCGCCAGCTCCGCCCGGTCGGCCGGGTCCGCCGGATCGGCGCAGACCCGCTCGACCGCCGCCGCGTCCGCGCCGCCGGCGAACACCGCGAACCGCCTGGCCAGCGCCTGTTCTCCCGGGGTGAGCAGGCTCCAGCTCCACTCGACGGCCGCGTACAGCGTCTGGTGGCGGGCCGCCGCCGTCCGGTCGCCGCGCGACAGCAGCCGGAACCTGCCGTGCTCGGCCAGGCGGGAGGCGATCTCCGCCACGGAGAACGTACGGACTCTGGCCGCCGCCAGCTCGATGGCCAGCGGCAGGCCGTCGAGCGCCGCGCAGATCCGCAGGACCGCGTCGAGGTTGCCCGGGGTGAGCACGAACCCGGGCCGTACGGCCGCCGCGCGGTCCGCGAACAACCGGACCGCCGGGTAACCGAGCGCCTCGCCCGCGGACCCCCGCGGTAGGTCGGTCGTGAGCGGCGCGGTGGGCAGGGGGCCGAGGGTGACGAGATGCTCGCCGGTGATGCCCAGCGGCTCTCGGCTGGTGGCCAGGACGGTCAGGCGGGGACAGGCGGACAGGAGACGGCGGGCCAGCGCGGCGGCCTCGTCGATCACGTGCTCGCAGTTGTCGAGGACAAGGAGCAGATCCTGCCCGGCCAGGGCCGCCACCAGGCGTTCCACCGGGTCGGGTGGAGCGGGCGCCGGGAGCGCGGGCTCCCGCAGCCCGAGCGCCCCGAGCACCGCCTGCGCCACCGGCCGGGCCCGCTCGCCGCCCTCGTCATGACGGGCGGGCGGCGGGACGTCCGCGAGGGACAGGTCGGCGAAGCAGGTCTCGCCGGCGCGGCGGGTGGCCGCCTCGACGGCCAGGCGGGTCTTGCCTGTGCCGCCGGGACCGACGATCGTGACCAGTCGGGTGGCGCGCAGGGTCGCCAGGCGGGCCAGCTCGTCCTCGCGCCCCACGAAGCTGGTCAGCTGCGCGGGCGGGCCGGTGCGGGCCGGGCGCTCCTTGGGTTGCTGCCCCCGCAGGATCGCCAGGTGAAGCGCCGTCAGCTCGGGTGACGGGTCGGCGCCGAGCTCGCGGGCCAGCAGCCGGCGTACGTCGTCGAAGACGGCCAGCGCCTCCGCCTGGCGGCCGGCCGCGTACAGCGCCCTCATCAGCAGCCCGCGCGGACGTTCGCGCAGCGGATGCGCCGTGACCAGCTCGCGCAGCGCCGCCACCGGGTTGCCCTCGGGCAGGGCCAGCTCTGCCTCCAGCAGGTCCTCCGTGGCGGTGAGGCGCAGCTCCTCCAGCCGTACGGCCTGCGGACCGGCGAACGGCGCGTCGGCCACGTCGGTGAGCGCCGGGCCTCTCCACAGGTCGAGCGCCTCCCCGAGCACGGCGGCGGCCGGCGCGGGCCTGCCTGCGGCCAGCAGCCGGCGTCCTTGCCTGGAGAGCCGTTCGAAGCGGTGGGCGTCCACGTCGTCGGGCGAGACCGCCAGCCGGTAGCCGGACCCGTGGAACTCGATCAGCCCGCCGGGAAGGCGTCGCCGCAGGCGGGAGATCTGCGCCTGGACGGCGTTGGCGGCCCCGGAGGGCGGCCGGTCGCCGTACTGGCCGTCGATGAGCCGTTCGACGCTGACCAGCCGGCCCGCGTCGAGCAGCAGCATCGCGAGCACGGCGCGGGGGCGGGGGCCGACGGCTGCGACCTCGCCGCCGTCCGGCGAGCGCACCACGAGCGGGCCCAGGATGCCGAACTGCACGAATCCGATTGTCTCCCTTCACCCGACCGGCCGGCACCCGCCGGTCAGGGCGCGCCGTTATCGCGCGACAGGCTCCTTCGGCTGTTCGGGGGCCGGCAGGTCGAGGCTGTCGCGGAGCTTGACCGGCTTGAGGAAGAGCGCGGCGATCACGCCGACCACGGCGATGGCCGCCGAGATCAGGAAGATGCGGCCGGTGGCGTCGCCGTAGGCGGTGCTCACGATGGTTTTGAACGGCTCAGGCAGCGCCTGGATGTCGAGTGTGCCGGTGCCGCCCGCCGCCGCCTTGGCCGGGTCGATGCCCGCCTTGACCAGCCCCTCGTTGATGCCGGCCGTGACGCGGTTGGCGAGGACCGCGCCGAGCACGGACACGCCGATGGTGCCGCCGAGCGAGCGGAAGAACGTGATCGCGCCGCTGGCCGCCCCCAGTTCGCTGAGGGGGACGGTGTTCTGGATGGCTAGGACGAGGTTCTGCATCGACATGCCGACCCCGGCGCCGACCAGCACCATCGCGCCGGCGATGAGGAGCAGCGGGGTCTGGTGGTCGATCGTGGACAACCCGAGGAAGCCGACAGTGAGCACGATGGAGCCGACCACGATGTACGGCTTGACGTTGCCGCTCCGCGACACCATGCGCCCGCTGATCGTCGAGGAGATCAGCACGCCGAGCATCATGGGGATGGTGAGCAGTCCAGCCTCGGTCGGGCTGTAGCCGCGGCCGGTCTGGAAATACTGGCCGAGGAAGACGGAGCCCCCGAACATGGCCATGCCGACCGCGAGGCTGGCGATGATGGCGAGCGCGGGGGTGCGCCGGCGTACGACGTGCAGCGGCACGACGGGCTCCTTGACCACCGACTCGACCCAGGTGGCCGCCACGAGCAGGAGCGCGCCGCCGCCGGCCATCGCGGCGGTCTGCCAGGAGAGCCAGGCGAACGAGTTGTCCACGAAGGTGACCCAGATGAGCAGGACGCTGACGCCGGCTGCGATCAGGGTGGCCCCGACGTAGTCGATCTTGACGTCGAGGCGGCGTACGGAGGCGACGTGCAGCGTCTTGTGCAGCATGAAGAAGGCGATCACGGTGAACGGCACCGCGATGAAGAAGCACCAGCGCCAGCCGAGCCAGGAGGTGTCGGCGATCAGCCCGCCGAGCAGCGGCCCCGCCACGGTGGCGACGGCCATGACGCCGCCGAGGTAGCCGTTGTACCGGCCGCGGTCCTTCGGGCTGATCATCGCCGCGATGACGACCTGCACCAGCACCTGGAGTGCGCCCATGCCGAGGCCCTGGAGCGCGCGGAAGGCGATCAGCTGGGCGGTGTCCTGGGCGAACCCGCAGGCCAGCGAGCTGACCATGAAGATCCCGATGGAGATCTGGAGGAGCAGCTTCTTGCTGAACAGGTCGGCCAGCTTGCCCCAGATCGGCGTCGACGCCGTGGACGCGAGCAGCGACGCGGTCACGACCCACGTGTATTGCGACTGGGTGCCTTTGAGCGCGCCGACGATCTGCGGCAGTGCGACCGACACGATGGTTGCGCTGATCATGGCGACGAACAACACGAGCAGCAGCCCACTCAGGGCCTCCATGATCTGCCGGTGCGTCATCGGTTCCGGAGCAGCCGGAGCCGTGGGTGCGCTCACGCGCGACCTCCCCTAAGGTCTCGGGTAAATAGATGCCGAGTGGGCAACTTTTCTCATTGAGCATATATTCCCGGACGGTAGAGTGAGCGGCCTATGGAGACCACGGTGGGGCTGCGTGAGCGCAAGAAAGCCGCGACGCGGCAGGCCGTGCACGAGGCCGCGCTCCGGCTCGTGGTCGAGCACGGGCTCGACCACGTCACCGTCGAGTCGATCGCCGACGCGGCCAACATCTCGCGCCGCACGTTCTCCAACTACTTCGCGGGCAAGGAAGACGCGGTCCTCTACGGCGAGGAGCAGCGCTTCCGCACCCTCGTACGCAAGGTCCGCGCCCAGCCGCCCGCGCTCAGGGCCTGGCAGGCGCTGCGCGGCGCGACCGAGGAGCTCTACCAGGAGATGGGCGAGCCCGAGCGCGAATGGGCGCAGCGCACCCGGCTGGCCCGACAGCACCCGTCATTGCTGGCCCGCCAGCTCGCCAACCACGCCGCACTCGAACGCGACCTTTCGGAGGCGCTCTCCGAGCGGGAGAGCGGCGTGCCGCCCCCCGTGATGGCGGCGGCCTTCCTGGTGGGGCTGCGCCTGGCCGCGCACCTGTGGAGCGACGAGCAGGAGTCCCGCACGCTCATCGACGTGATGAACGAGACCCTCGACCACGTCGCCCGACCCTTCACCTGACGGACTTAGCGCAGGCTCCACCACGGGGTCTCGCCCGTGCACCCGTGTGCGCGGGCCGCGCCGCCGGTTCACTGGACGGCGTGACGATCACACGGATGGTTCCCGGCCGCTGGGTGGAGGGCACGGGGGCGGTGCTCGGGCCGCCGCTCCTCATCGCCGGGGCGCTCGCCAGGATCGGCGAGGACGACTTCTTCCCCGGCCAGCTCGCCGCCTACGCCGCCGATCCCGGCCGGATGGCCGTGTCCTACGCCCTGTTCACCGCCGGCGTCGTGCTGCTGTGGCCGGCGGCCACCGGGCTGGCCCGGCGCATCGCCGCCACGCACCCCGGCCTGGCCCGGTGGGGAGCCACGCTGGTCGCGCTCGGGCTGTTCGGGCGGGTCTTCCACGCGGGGGTGAGCCATCTGGCCTTCCAGTTGGTGGACGTGCTCGGGCTGGAGGCGGCCCGGCGGGCGGTCGCGGACACGTACGGCGCCTTCCACGTCTTCAAGGCGGTCAGCGTCTGCATCATGGCCGGCTGGGTCGTGCTCGCCATCGGCGCCTACCGCTCCAAGGCACTCGGGACCTTCAGGTGCGTGGCGCTGGCACTCGGGTCGGCGCTGCCGCTGGGCGTGCTGAAGGGCACCAGCGACCCGATCTCGCTGGCCGCCCTGGCCGGGCTCGCCGTCGCCCTGGTGCCCTTCGGCGTCGGCGTTCTGAAGAACGGCCCCGCGCCCCGTTGGTGGGCCGTTGCCCTGACCGTGGCGCTGGTGCCGGGCGCGTACGTCCTCGGGACGTACGGCTGAACCGCCCGTAGTTCAGCCACCTGATGGCGTACGGGTGAGCGCCCGTTTGAGGATCTTACCCGTGGGGCTCAACGGCAGCTCGTCCACGAACGACAACCGCCGGGGGTACTTGTAGGCGGCCACCCGTTCCTTGACGAAGTCGCGCAGGTCCTCGCGGGTCACCGGCGCGCGCAGGGCGACCGCCGCCTCGATCTCCTCTCCGAGCTCCGGGTGCGGCACGCCGTACACCGCCGCCTGGCGCACGGCGGGGTGCTCGTACAGGACCTCTTCGACCTCGCGCGGGTAGACCGTGTAGCCGCCGCGGATGATCACGTCGCGGCGGCGGTCGACCAGGAAGAAGTAGCCGTCCTCGTCGACCCGGCCGAGGTCACCGGTGTGGAACCAGCCGTCGCGGACGGCCTCGGCCGTGGCGGAGGGGTCGTTCCAGTAGCCCTTCATCACGTTGGGGCCGCGGACGACGACCTCGCCGATCTCGCCGGGCGGGACCTCGGCGCCGTCCTCGTCGACGATCTTCATCTCGACGCCCCTGATGGGCCAGCCGATCGAGCCGGGCCTTCGGTGGTGGCCGGCGCGGTTGGTCGCGGCGACGGGGGAGGTCTCGCTGAGGCCGTACCCCTCGATGATCTCGCAGCCGAACCGGGTCTCGTAGGCCCGCAGCACGTCGAGCGGCAGCGCCGCCCCGCCGGACGCGCAGACCCGCAACATCGACAGGTCGGAGGCGCCGGGATGGTCGAGCAGCGCGATGAACATGGTCGGCACGCCCTGGAAGACCGTCACGCCGTCGCGCCTGATGACCTCCAGCGCGCGGCCCGCCTCGAAGCGGCGCAGCAGCGTCAGCCGCGCGCCCGCCTGCACGGTCGCGTTGAGCGCGCAGGTCTGGCCGAACGTGTGGTAGAGCGGCAGCGCCCCGAGCACCACGTCGTCCACGCCGAGCGCGTGCATGCGGGCCACGGTCGCGGCGTTGACCGCCAGGTTGGCGTGGGACAGTTCCACGCCCTTGGGCCGCCCGGTGGTGCCGGAGGTGTAGTGGATGACCGCGGTGTCGTCGTCGCGCGTGGCGGCGACGTCGCGGTCGGGCGCGACCTGGCGCAACAGCCTGCGGAACTCCTCGGGCACGACGAAGAAACAGTCGGCTTTGGTCCCGGCCGACCCCGCCTCCGCCGTCTCCGCGAACGCGTGCCAGGCGATCAGCAGCCGCGCCCCGCAGTCGCCGAGGTACGCCGCGATCTCGCGGCGCTTCAGCAGCGGGTCGAGCGGCACCACCACGGCTCCGACCCGCAGCACCCCGTAGTAGACCACGCCGAACTCGGGCACGTTGGGCAACATGATCGCGACCCGGTCGCCCGGACCGATCCCGCGGCAGCGCAACAGCCCCGCGAGCCGGGCGCTCAGCTCCTCGAGCCCTCCGTAGGTGAGCTCCGCCTCGTCCAGGGTGAGAACCGCTCTGCCACCGAGCCGCTCGGCGGTGGTGAGGAGCCGGTCAGCGAGGTTCATGGAAAGACCGTACGTCCGCTCTCCCACGCCCCTCATTGGTCGCGGTGGCCAGTCTTTCCCGGCCGGAATTGGTCGGGAGGGAGTCCTGGAGAGCGATCGCGACGAGCAGATCGACGAGATCGCTGATGGAGCGCAGGCTCCGCCCGGTGCGCTCCTGGATCCGCCGCATGCGGTACTGGGCGGTGTTGGGATGGATCTGCAACCGCTCGGCCGCGGCCCGCAGGTTGAGGTCGGCGGCGGCGAACGCCCTGATCGTGGCCGTGAGCACGCCGCCGCGCGCGCGGTCCTCCGACAGCAGCGCCGTGATGCGCGGGTCGACCAGATGGCGGGCGGTGTCGTCGGCCTTCAGCGCCAGATACTGGAACGGCGTGATCCGCGGCAGCGCGGCCACGCCGCCCTCCTCGGGCACGAAGTCCAGCACCGCCCTGGCCTCCTGGTAGGCCTGCGGGATCTGCGCGGGGCCAGCCGCCACGGTGCTGACGCCCATGGCCAGCCGGACGCCCTCGCCCGCCAGGCCCTCCAGCACCTCCTGCAGCCGGTCGCAGAGCCCTCCCGGGTCGGCGCCGGGGCCGAGCACGGGGATCGCCACGATCTCCGACTGGCGTACGACGGAGAGCGTACGCGTGCCGTTGCCGCCGGTCCTGGCGATGGCCGCGCAGGCCGCGTGGCGCGCGTCGGCCCCCCGGTCGGGGCCGGTCGTCACCGCCGAAGGCGAGCCGGCCAGCGCCGCGACCACGACGAGCAGCTGCGTGCGGGCCGCCAGGCCGTGCGCCTGCGCCGCGGCCAGTTCCCTGCCGCGCGTCGGCACCCCACCGGCCAGCAGCGTCTCCAGCAGGTCGCGGCTCTCGCGGACCGCCTCGGCTGCGGCGTACTGCTGGAACTCCATGTACGCGTTGGCCGCGTGCGTGCTGGCGAAGTCGCAGTAGCGCATCAGCGGGGACGCCAGCGACAGCGCCGCCTCCCGGCCGGCCGGCGTGTGCCCGGCCCGGTCCACCACCGACTGCCAGAACACCTGCTGCCCGACCCGGAACGCGTTGATGTAGTCGGCCAGCTCCACCCCCGCCCTGGCCCTGCGCATCGACGCCCGCCGGGTGAAGGCGATGTCCTCGAACGTGACCGTGCGCTCCTCAAGGAGCACGGCCAGCTTGGCGCGGTAGTGCTTGACCACCTGGTCGCGCACGTCCGCGTGGAAGTCGGGGCTCTGCGCCGCGTAGGCGGGGATCTCGTCCCGCATGGTGGCGACCGCGGCGGCGGCCAGGGACTGGAGGTCGCCGAGCAGTTCGGAGAGGATGCGGTTGCGTTGCGCGCGGACCGCCTCCGCACCAGTGAGCGTTTCCGTGCTGGAACCACTGGACATGCCGGGATGATCCATGGCCATCGGCGGGCGGTCAACGGGCGTAACCGGTATGAGACCCACGCTGTGCTCAGAGGACAACTCGCCTGAAACATCTTGGGTCACCGTGCCCAATGCGGCGCTTCACGGCCGGATCCTACGCTGAGCCCAACTTCAGAACATTGTTCTCCAGGAGGCCGGATGCTGGAGGTACACGATCTTACCGTTCGCTTCGGGGGCATCACGGCGCTGGACGGCGTCGGCTTCGGCGTGGGGCGCGGCGAGATGGTGGGGCTCATCGGGCCGAACGGCGCCGGCAAGACCACCCTGTTCAACTGCCTGACCCGGCGGTACGAGCCCGGCTCGGGAACGATCACGTACGAGGGCGGCGACCTGACGGCCGTGGCCCCGCACGCGATCGCCGGGCTCGGCATCGCGAGGACGTTCCAGAACCTCGGCCTGTTCCCGCGCCTGTCCGTACGCGACAACGTGCTCGTCGGCGCGCACCACCGGGGCCGCGCCGGTTTCCTGTCGGCCGGGCTGCGGCTGCCGGGCGTGCGCCGCGAGGAGCGTACGCTGCTCGCCGACGCGGACGGGGTGCTGGAGCGGCTCGGTCTCACCGGGGTGGCCGGGCATCCGGCGACCGGGCTGCCGTTCGGGACGCTCAAGCGGGTCGAGCTGGCCCGCGCGCTCATCGGCCGCCCCCGGCTGCTGCTCCTCGACGAGCCGGTGAACGGCCTGAACGCGGCCGAGGTCGAGGAGTTCGCGAGCACGCTGAACGCGCTGCGCACCGAGCACGACCTGACCGTGATCGTGGTCGAGCACCACATGGGGTTCGTCATGGGGATCTGCGAGCGCATCGTCTGCCTGGACTTCGGCCGCAAGATCGCTGAAGGGCCGCCCGCCGAGGTGCAGCGCGATGCCGGCGTCATCGAGGCCTACCTGGGGACCGCGCCATGACCCACCTGGTGGTGAAGGACCTGACGGCCGGATACGGCGACGCCCGCGTGCTCCACGGCGTCGGCCTGACCGTCGGCGAAGGCGAGATCTGCGCGATACTCGGCCCGAACGGCGCGGGCAAGACCACGCTGCTCAGGGCGCTGTCCGGCATGATCAAAGCGCGCGGCACGGTCACCCTGGGCGGCGCCGACCTGACCGGGCGCCCGCCCGACACGCTCGCCCGCCAGGGCGTCGCCCACGTCCCCGAGGGGCGCGGCACGTTCATGCCGCTCACCGTGGAGGAGAACCTGCGGCTCGGCGCCTACGTCCGCAGACGCGGACCCGAGCTGGAGGCCGACCTCGACCGCATCCACGGCTATTTCCCGGTGCTGAAGACCCGGCTCAAGCAGGCCGCGGGCAGCCTCAGCGGCGGCGAGCAGCAGATGCTGGCCATCGGCCGAGCCCTCATGTCGCGCCCCCGGCTGCTGCTGCTCGACGAGCCGTCGCTCGGTCTGGCCCCGCTGGTCACCCGGGAGTTGTTCCGCATCGTCCAGGCCATCAACGCAGAGGAGCGAACCACCGTGGTCGTCGTCGAGCAGAACGCCCATCTCGCCCTCGGCATCGCCCAGCAGGCGCACGTCCTGGAGACCGGGCGGATCGTCCTGTCGGGCACGGCGGAGGAGATCAGGGCCGACGAGCAGGTCGCCCAGTCCTACCTCGGGTACCGGGTGTAGCCGATGGCCGGATTCCTGCAGCAGCTCGTCCAGGGGCTCGGCGCGGGCGCCATCTACGCCAGCCTGGCCCTCGCCCTCGTGCTGATCTACCAGTTCACCGGCATCGTGAACTTCGCCCAGGGCGAGCTGGCCATGTTCTCCACCTACATCGCCTGGCAGCTCACGGCCGCCGGGTTGCCGTTCTGGCTGGCGCTGGTGCTCACGCTGGCGGTGTCGTTCGCGGGCGGGATGCTCATCGAACGGGTCATCATCCGGCCCGTCGAGGGCGCCCCCGAGCTGACCCTGGTGATCGTCACCGTGGGGCTGTTCATCTTCGTCAACGCCGCCGCCGGGTGGATCTGGACGTTCCTCATCAAGGACTTCCCGAACCCGTTCCCCGCCGGCGCGCTGGAGGCGGGCGGGATCAGCATCGGCTTGTCCACGCTCGGTGTGCTGGCCGTCGTGGGCGTCGTCATGGGGCTGCTGTACCTGCTGTTCCGGCACACCAAGATCGGCCTCGTGATGCGGGCGGTAGCCGCGAACCCCGAGTCCGCGCGGCTGGTCGGCATCCGGGTGGGCTGGACGCTCGCCCTCGGGTGGGGGCTCGCCTCGACCGTGGGCGCGGTCTCGGGGGTGCTGGTGGCGCCGCTGCTGTTCCTCGAACCCAACATGATGGGCGGCGTCCTCATCTACGCGTTCGCGGCGGCCACGCTCGGCGGGTTCGACAGCCCGGTGGGCGCGGTCGTCGGCGGTCTGATCGTCGGCGTCGCGGAGACGCTCGCCGGGGCGTACGTCGGGTTCATCGGATCCGACCTCAAGGTCGGGGTGCCGCTGGTGATCATCCTCGGGGTGCTGCTGCTGCGGCCTCAGGGCCTGTTCGGGCGAGCGGTGGTGGAGCGGGCATGAGCAATCCCCCGCAGACGGACGCCGCCCAGGAGCGGACCGCGGCGCCGCCCACACCGCCGCGGCCCGCCGAGTGGTGGCGGTCGGCGCGCCGGCAGTGGGCCGCGGCGGCCGTTCTGGCCGCGGCCGCCTGCTACGCGCCGTTCCAGCTCGTGCCGTTCCACGTCTTCCAGCTCACCATGGTGCTGGTCTACGCGGTCGCCCTGCTCGGGCTGAACCTGCTGGTCGGGCACGCCGGGCAGATCTCGCTCGGCCACGGCGCGTTCTTCGCCGTCGGCGCGTACACGGCCGCCATCCTGTTCGACCGCTGGGCGCTGCCGTACCCGCTGACCCTGCCCGTCGCGGCAGGGGCGGCGTTCCTGCTCGGCCTGGCGTTCGGGGTGCCGGCCATGCGGCTGCGCGGCCTGTACCTGGCGCTCGTGACGCTCGCCATCGCGATCTTCCTCGTCCCCCTGCTCAAGCGGTTCGAGGAGCTGACCGGCGGCTCGATGGGGCTGACCCTCGCCAAGCCCGCGCCGCCCGCGTGGAGCGGGCTGGCCGAGGACCAGTGGCTGTATTTCCTCACCCTGGTCGTCGCCGTCGCCGCGTTCCTGCTCTGCGTCGGCCTGCTGCGCTCTCGCGTCGGCCGGGCGCTGCACGCCATCAGGGACAACGAGGGCGCGGCCGAGGTCATGGGCGTGCGGCTGTCGGTGCACAAGACGCTCGCCTTTGCCTGGAGCGCCATGTTCGCCGGAACGGCCGGCTGCCTCTACACGTGGGTGATCGGGTTCGTCTCGCCCGACTCGTTCACCGTCAACCTGTCGATCACGCTGCTGGCCGGCCTGGTCGTCGGCGGGCTCGGCTCGTTGTCCGGCCCGGTGCTCGGGGGCTTGTTCGTGATGTTCGTGCCCGGCATCGCACAGGACATCAACGACGCCGCGCCCGGCGTCATCTTCGGCCTGCTGATCATTGCGGTGATGTACGTGGCCCCGACAGGGCTGGCCGGGCTGGCCGGGCGCTTGATCAGGAAGATTCCCCGGAAGGAGTAAGAGGGATGCGACTATCTGCGATCGGCTGTACGGCGCTGCTCCTGCTCGCCGTCGCCGCATGCGGGGGACGGGACCAGGGCGGTGCCACGGGCACGGCCACGTCGGGCGGCCAGTGCCAGGGGCAGCAGACGACCGGCATCACCGACACGAGCATCAAGCTGGGCGGCATCTACCCGCTGTCCGGCCCCGCCTCCGCCTACGGGGACATCCCCAAGGGCATCAAGGCGTACTTCGACTACGTCAACGCCGAGAAGAACGGCATCGGCGGGCGCAAGGTCGAGTTCGTCGTCCGCGACGACGGCTACCAGCCACCGAAGGCCGTCGAGGAGGCGCGCAGGCTGGTCGAGCAGGAGCAGGTGTTCGCCCTGTTCCAGACGCTCGGCACCCCTTCCACCACGGCGACCTGGGACTACGCCAACCAGCGCAAGGTGCCGCAGATCTTCGTCGCCACGGGCGCCTCCAAGTGGGGCGCCGACACCGAGCACCCGTGGACCATCGGCTGGCAGCCCAACTACATCTCCGAGGCCCGCGTCTACGCCCAGTACCTCAAGCAGGAGCGGCCGGACGCCACGGTCGCCGTCCTCTACCAGAACGACGACTTCGGCGAGGACCTGCTCGGCGGCTTCGAACGGGCCATTGAGGGCACCCAGATCAAGGTCGTGGCCGAGCAGAGCTACGAGGTGACCGACCCCAGCGTCGACCCGCAGATGCGCAACCTCGCCCAGTCGAAGGCCGACGTGATCCTGAACGTCACGACGCCCAAGTTCGGCTCGCAGGCGCTGGCCGCCGACGCCAAGAACACGAAGTGGAACCCGCTGCACATCGTCAACAACGTCGCCGCCTCGATCACCGTGCTGAAGCCCGTCGGCTTCGACAACGTCCAGGGCGTCGTGTCCAGCACGTACTACAAGGACCCGAACGACCCGACGTGGCAGGACGACGCGGAGATGAAGCTCTACAAGCAGAAGATGGAGCGGTACGCGCCGGGCGCCGACCCCAACGTGCCGTACCACACCTTCGGCTGGGCCGTGGCCGCCAGCTTCCACAAGGCCATGGAGGCGGCCGCCTGCCCGACCCGCGAGGGCCTGCGTGACTCCGTGCGCAACATGAAGGGCATCGCGGTCGACATGCTGCTGCCAGGCGTGACGATGGACACCGGGCAGGGAGACGGGTTCCCGATCGAGTCGATGCAGCTCATGGAGTTCAAGGGCGAACGGTGGGAGCTGTTCGGCGAGGTGATCGACACGCGCAAGGAGTTCGGTCCGCTGACCAGCTGACCCGTCAGGTCGCGGCGACGATCGTGCCCGCCGCGACCAGCCGGTCGACGGCCTCGGAGACGGCATCGAGCGCGGTGTAGCGGGGACGGTGGCCCAGCAGCCGCGCCGCCTTCTCCATGCCGCAGTGCGGGCTGTGCGCGATGTGGTCGTACGTCACCTTGGCGTCCTCCTCCGTCACCGTGGTCCGCCACTGCTCCCACGGCAGGTACGTCAGCCGCGCCTCCTGCCCGAACCAGCCCGCCACCGCCTCGGCGTAGCCGCGCAACGTCACGGCGGTGGTGGACACCGAGTGGAAGGTCTCGCCCCTGGCGGCGGCCGGGCTCGCCATGGCGTCCATGAACAGCCGCGCCACGTCGTCGGCGTGCACGTGCTGGACGGTCTCCATGCCCAGGTTGGGCAGCGCCAGCTCGGCGCCGTCGGCCAGAGTCTGGAAGACGGCCGGGTTGACGTTGCCCGCCGGGTTGACCGGCACCCAGCCCGGCCCGGTGATGTGGCCGGGATGGATGATCGTGGCGGGGAAGCCGTCACGGTGCGCCCGGTCGAGCAGGTAGGCCTCGATCGCGGCCTTCTGCCGGCCGTATTCGGCGATGGGCCGGCGCGGCAGGTCCTCGGTCGCCGGCACCCGCATGCTGGGGCCGTGCACCCAGATCGTCCCGCAGTGCAGGAAGTGCCGCACCCGGCCGGTCAGCGCCTGCGCGAGGTGCCTGGCGCTGTCCTCCGTGAAGCAGATCAGGTCGATGACGACGTCGCCGCCGAGCTCCGCGACGCGCCGCCCGAACGTGCCGCCGGACTCCTCCGCCGTCCGGTCGACGGTGATCTGCTCGACCCGGCGCCAGGCGGCGTGCGGGGTGTAGGGCTCCCGCTTGCCCCTGCTCACGGCCACTACGTCGTGGCCCGCGGCGACGAGCCGGGGAATCAGATAGGTGCCGATGTGCCCGCTGCCGCCGATCACCACTACGCGCATGCGCACAGCGTAGACCTCCGGTCGGTCACCGTTGCCGGGGCAGTCCGGATACGCTCCTGATGTCCAGTTTTCGGAGGTTATGGCTTGTCGGGGGTTGTCGCGGCGTTCGTCGCTCTGGTGTCCGTTGCCGTGCTCGGCTATCTCGTCGGCTGGGGCGGACTGCTGCGGGCCAGCGACGAACTGGTCCTGTCGCGGCTGGCGTTCTTCGTGGCGACGCCCGCGCTGATGTTCGCCACCGTGTCGCGGGCGGACCTGGGCTCGCTGTTCTCGCCGGTGCTGCTGACCCAGATCGTCGCCGTCGCGTGCGTGCAGCTGGCGTACGTGCTGGTGGCGCGGATGATCTGGCGCAGGGACCGGCGCGAGACGACGATCGGCGTGCTCGCCGCCTCCTACGTCAACGCCGGGAACCTGGGCATCCCCATCTCCATCTACGTGCTCGGCGACGGCGCTCTCGTCGCGCCCATCCTGCTCTTCCAGATCCTCGTCCTCACCCCCGTCTCCTTCCTCGTCCTCGACAAGGGCGCCAGGTCGGTCCGTGCGGCGCTGCTGCTCCCGCTGCGCAACCCCCTCACGGTCGCCTCGCTGCTCGGGCTGGCGTTCGCGCTGACCGGAACGTCGCTGCCGGTCACCTTCATGCGTCCGATCGAGCTGCTCGGGGGCGCGGCCGTGCCCGTCGCGCTGCTCGCGTACGGCCTCAGCCTGTACGGCTCCCATCGCGCGCCCGCGACCCCCGGCGAGGGCGGCGTCGGGAAGGAGGTCTTCCTGGTGATCGCGCTCAAGTCGTTCGCCCAGCCGGGCATCGCCTACCTGACCGCCCGCCTCGCCCTCGGGCTGGAGGGCGGTGACCTGCTGGCGGCGACCCTGTTCGCGGCACTGCCCACGGCGCAGAACATCTACGTGTACGCGGTCACGTACGACACCGGACGGCGGCTCGCCCGCAGCGCCGTACTGCTGACCACGGGGTTGTCCATCCCGATCATGACGGCCATCGGCGCGGCGCTGGGCTGAGCCCGCCACTCACCCCGACCGCTCGCGCAGGGTCGCGACGCCGTCGCCGTCGAGCTCGTCGCAGTGGGCGGCGCGCCCGGTCATCGCCATCACCAGCGCCAGCGTGGCGCCGGAGACGAGCGGCCCCGAGCCGGTGGCGAAAGGACCGTCGGTCGCGGCCAGCCGCAGACCGCCGATCCGCCCCTTGGCGAGCACGACGAGATCGGAGGCCTGGTAGTAGCGCGCCACGCGGGTGAGCGTACCGATGGGGTGGTCGCGGCGGATGCCCAGCGGCCGGCGGATGTCCTCGCCGTGCACGATCGTCTCGCCGAGCATCGCGATGGCGGGGAGCGGCGGCGAGGTCGTGCTCGTGACGGCGCGCCGGAAGCCGTCCAGCGTGTCCTTCGGGGTCGCGCCCAGGTGCTCGGCCAGCCGCATGGCCACCTGCTTGTCGAAGTCGAACCTGCAGCGGATCACGCCCGCCAGCCACCGCAGGGGAGTGAGGCTCGCCCCGGACGCGAGGTGGGCGAGCACCTCGCGCACGGTCAGCCCGGCGCACAACGACGGCGTCGCCCACTGCTCGTCGGCCAGATCCGCCAGATCCGCCGCGAGGGCCGCCCGCTCGGCGTGGATCAGCGGCCAGACGTCTTTGCCGTGCTTCGTCATCGTGGGGTGCTCTCCTGCTGTGAGTGCGGGTGCCGGGGGACCGGCTCGTACGGAGAGCAGACTCCCGTACGCGGACAAAGTAATCGCTACCGGGCAGAAATCATCGGCATCCCCCACTGGGCGGCAAAAGGGATCTTAGGTGTGAAACGTATATTTCGCCGGGCGATGCAGGGAGAACATTTACGTATATGCGTATGATCGCTCTAGAGGGCGCCCGCCCCGGTTGTTACGGTTCTCGCGATACCGCGACTATCCAGGGGGTTTTATGGGCAAGTCCTCGACGGTCCCACTGCACATGCGGCGGGTGGAGTTCGGCCCTTCGCCGGAGCTGACGGCCGCGCGCGACGACGAGCGGGTCAAGCGCATCACGACGGCGTTCGGCGACGAAGCCTGGCTCGTGACCCGTTACGCGGACGTACGCGAGGTCCTCGGCGACTCCGAGCGGTTCAGGATCGCGCCCCAGGGCATCGCACGGCTGCCCGGATCGCCGAAGATGACCGAGGAACAGCTGGCCAAGGTGCGCGCGGGCAACCTGCTCGGCGTCGACCCGCCCGAGCACACCCGGCTGCGCAGGATGCTCACCGCCGAGTTCACCATCCGCCGCATGCGCCGGCTCGAACCGCGGATCAAGCGCATCGTGGACGACCACCTCGACGCCATGGAGGCCGCCGGCGCACCCGCCGACCTGGTGTCGTCGTTCGCGCTGCCCATCCCGTCGCTGGTGATCTGCGAACTGCTCGGGGTGCCGTACGAGGACCGCGACACCTTCCAGTACCGCACCAGCAGGATGCTGGACATGACGGTGCCGGGCGATCAGCGGCTGCGCATGCAGTTCGAGCAGCGCGCCTACATGGAGCAACTGGTCAACCGCATCCAGGCCGACCCCGGCGAGGAACTGCTCGGCATGCTCGTCCGTGAGCACGGCGACGACCTCACCACCGACGAGCTGGTCGGCATCGGCGGCCTGCTGCTGTTCGCCGGGCACGAGACCACCTCCAACATGCTCTCCCTCGGCACGCTCGCCCTCCTGCGCCACCCCGACCAGCTCGAACTGCTGCGCAAGGAGCCCGAGCGCATCGACGCCACCGTCGAGGAACTGCTGCGCTGGCTCAGCATCGTGCACTCGGGCACCACCAAGATCACGACGACCGAGGTCGAGATCGGCGGCCAGGCCATCGGGGCGGGCGAACTGGTGATCTGCTCGCTGCCCGCCGCCAACCGCGACCCCGGACTCCTCCCCGACGCCGACACGTTCGACATCACGCGGGGCGCGCCCGGCCACCTCGCCTTCGGCCACGGCGTACACCACTGCCTCGGCGCCCCGCTGGCCCGCATGGAGATGCGCATCGCCTTCCCCGCCCTGCTCCAGCGCTTCCCCGAACTGCGCGTCGCCGACGCGGGCACGAACTTCCGCTCCTTCAGCGTCGTGTACGGCATGACCGCGCTGGAGGTCGCCTGGTGAACGCCCCGTTCACCAGGCGACCGGCACGAGTCGCATGACCACGGTTGCCCGGCATCAGGGGAGGTTGAGCTGCCAGGAGACCCCGAAGCGGGTCATTGACCGAGCCGAACGTGGCGCTGAAGCCGTAGGAGGGCGCCGGCCGAAGCCGGACCAGAAGTCGGGCGGCACCTCGGCGGCGTGCACAAGCGCGGACAGGGTGCCACCGCCGGCGGCGGACAGGCGCACCTCGACCTCGGAGAAGCCCGGGTTACGGCCGTACAGCCAGATGATCTTCCGCAGGCGGGCCTTGCGCTTCCCGTCGACCAGCTCGTGATGTGCCGGTTGATCTCGTCAACGAAGTCCATCACGGTGTCCCTTTCTCGTTGGTGATGCGGCGCTCGTGTCCGCCACGGGCCGGCTCCGGGGGTGAAGACACCTTTTCGGCCGGCTCCGGGCAACCGGAAGGCGGCCCTTGCACGGGCTACGAGAACCTGGAGCGAGCGGTGGCCCTTCACCGGCGTTGGGAAAGTGTCGGCCCGGCCGGATACCGTGCAAGCGTCATGTCCCAGGGCGTCACGTCGCACGAGCTGATCGGCAGGGAGCACCCTGCCGCGCTGCTGCATGCCGAGGTCTCCAGAGCGATCGGCAGCCACGGCGGCCTGGTGCTGGTCACCGGCGAAGCCGGCATCGGCAAGACCACGCTGGTCACCAGCGCGGCCCGCGAGGCCAGGCGGCAGAACGCGCTGGTCGTCGGCGGCGCCTGCTGGGATTCCGGCAGCGCGCCCGGCTACTGGCCCTGGGTCCAGGTCATCAGGGCGCTGCGCCGGGTCGCCGAGCCGCAGGAATGGGCGCAGGCCGAGGAGGCCGCCGGCGGCAGTCTGGCTGCGCTGCTCGGCGAGGCGCAGGGCAGCGAGACCCCTGACGGCTTCCGGCTCTACGACGCGGTCACCTCGGCCCTGGTCGCGTTGGCGCAGCGGCGTCCGGTGGTGATCGTCATCGACGACCTCCACGTGGCCGACCCGGCCTCGCTGCGGCTGCTGGAGTTCGCGGCCCAGCAGACCTGGTTCGAGCGGTTGCTGCTGATCGCCACCTACCGCGACGCCGAGGTCGAGCCGGTCGACCATCCGCTGCGCGACCTGCTGGCGCCGCTCGTCGCCAGAGCCACCACCATCTCGCTGACCGGGCTCGACCTGGCGGGCGTCCGGGCGCTCATGACCCGCACCGCCGGCCACGAGCCGCCCCCCGACCTGGCCGCGGAGGTGCACCTGCGCACCGGCGGCAACCCGTTCTTCGTCGAGCAGACCGCCCGGTTGTGGCGCAGCGGCGGCTCTGTCGCCGCCGTCACTCCGGGAGTGCGCGACGCGCTGCTGCGCCGGCTGTCGTTGCTGCCCCGGTCCGTGTCCGAGCTGCTGCCCGTCGCCGCCGTGCTCGGCAACGAGTTCCACCGTCAGGTGCTGGCCGCCGTCGTCGCCGCGCCCGTGGCCCACGTCGACCGACTGCTGGAGCTGGCCGTGGTCGCCAGGCTCGTGGTCGCCAAGGGCGGCGGCGTGTTCGCGTTCGCCCACGATCTGGTGCGAGAGACGCTCTACGACGCGCTCGACGACCCGCGCGACCTGCACGGCGCCGTCGTCGCCGCCCTCGACGGCTCGCCCGGCCTGGCGGGCAGGCTGCTCCCGAGCGACCTGGCCAGGCATGCCTGGCTCGCCGGTGACCGCGTCGATCCGGGGCGGGCGATCGACCTCACGCTCGCCGCCGCCCACGACGCGAGGGGCCGGCTGGCCGGCGAGGAGCAACTCGGGCACCTGCGCCGGGCCTACGACCTGAGCGCCGCGGCCGACCCGCGCAGACGCGCCATGATCGCCATCGATCTGGGCAGGGAGCTCGCCCACCTCAACGAGCGCGACCAGGCACGACAGGTCCTCGACGAGGCCGTCGCGATCGCCCGTGACCTCGACGACCCCGAGCTGCCCGCCCGCGTCGCGCTCACCTTCCACGCCCACTACGGCCTCGACCAGGCCCGCGACCTGCTGAAGACGGCTCACGCCCGGCTCGTCGGCGGCCAGGTGCCCGACGAGCGGCTCGCCCTCGACCTGATCTTCCACCTCGCCGCCCACGCCAGGCGGGGCGGCGACGACGAGGCGCTGACGTTCAGCCTGTGGGCCCACCACGACATCATCTGGGGCCCCGGCACGGCGGGCGAGCGGCTGGCGCTGACCGGCGAGCTGATCGGCGTTGCCCGGCGCACCGACGACCGCGAGCTGGAGCACTTCGCCACCGCGCTGCGCTGGGTCGCCATGATCGAGCAGGGCGACCCCCGTTACCTCGACCACTTCCACGACTACGTCGCGCGGAGTCGGCGCAGCGGCCGGTCACACCTCACGATGACCGCCGACATCGACGCCGGCATCCTCGCCGCCTTCGCCGGTCGCTTCGCCGAAGCCGAGTCACTGCTGCCCCAGATCCGGTCGGTGTCGCACCACGATCACTTCAGCGCCATGATCGACCACCACGTCTGGGCGATGTTGTGGCTTCAGGGCCGCACCACGGAGCAGCAGCAGGTGCTCCACGACCTCAGAGGCGCGGAGCATCCGTGCGCAGCGGTGCTGGAGGCGCTGACCGCCCTGCAGGCCGGCGACCTCGACCTGGCGCTTCGCCACTTCGCCGACGGCGAGCCGCGCCAGCGCATGGCCAGACCGCTGTGGCTGCGCTTCCAGGCGCAGATCGCCGCCGCCACCCGCGACCCCGAGCTGTGCACCCAGGCCAGGGCCGCCCTGGAGCCGCATCGGGGGCGCTGGGCCGTGTCGTTGTTCGGCTGGGACATCAGCGGCCCCTACGATCTCTGGCTGGCCATGGTCGACGCCGCGGAGGGGCGATGGGACGCCGCCGTCGAGGGGTTCACGGCAGCCTGGCGCTCCGCCGACCTGATGCAGGCTCGGCCATGGTCCATCCTCGCCCGCGCCCACCTGGCCGACGCCCTCCATGCACGAAACGACCCCGGCGACGCGAGCGCAGCCCTGGACCTGCTCGGCGGGGTGCGCGAGGAAGCCGCCGAGCTCGGCATGCACCACGTCCCCGCCCCGGCCGCTTCCCCATCCGGCCACTCATCCGCGACTGCCGACCAGCCTGCTGCCGCAGCCGGCACCCCGCAACCGCCGGACCACGCGGCCCATGGGCGGTCCGAGACGGACGACACAGGCGACGGAGCGACCGGGAGGGACAACGCGATCGACGCAGGCGGCGCGGTCGATGGGCAGCCGAAGGAGGTTACGGCGGACAGAGCGGTCGGCGGGGAGCGCAAGGTGGTTCCGGCGGATGGTGGGGTCGGTGGGGAGTTCAGGCGGGAGGGCGCGGTCTGGTCGCTGGTCTTCGCGGGGTGGGCCGCTCACGTGCCCGATGCCAAGGGCCTGCGCGACCTGCACACGCTGCTGAGCCGCCCCGGTGACGACGTGCCCGCCGTGCGCCTGCTCGATCCCGAAGGCGGCGAGCTCGTCGTGGCGGCCCGCAGACTGGGCGGCGACGACGTGCTCGACGAAGAGGCCAAGAGCCGTTACCGCCGCCGCCTGGCCCAGCTCGACGACGAGATCGACCGAGCCGCCGAGCTGGGCGACGACCGGCGGGCGGCCGAGTTCGACCGGGAGCGGGCCGCGTTGCTGGAGGAGCTGCGGGCGGCGGCCGGTCTGGGCGGGCGCACGCGGCGGCTGGGCGACGAGGCGGAGCGGGCCCGCAAGACCGTCACCGCCCGGATCCGCGACACGCTGCGCAAGCTCGACCACGCCCACCCCGAGCTGGCCGCCCACCTGCGCGCCACCGTCTCGACCGGCTCCACGTGTCGCTACCAGCCGGACGACACCATCCCCTGGCGCCTCTGACCGCTTCCCTTCCGGACGGTCGTGCCCGCCTTTCCGGCAGTCCGGGGCCGTCGTGTTGTCTGCCTTGTCGCATGGGGGCGCGAGCCCAGTCCGTCCCTGCGTGCAACAGGTCGACCAGCCGCATCTGATACTCGGGATCCGCGCTGGCGGTGACCCCGGTGGGCGGTGGAAGGACTCCTCCACCGCCCACCGTCACGCGCTCGCTCACTTGCGGTTGTAGAGCCGCATCGTCAGCGTGCCGAAGACGGCGATCATCAGCACCGACGCCACCAGCACCCACGTGAGCTCCCCGAAGTCGGGGGTGCCGGCCATCAGCGACCGTACGGACGCCACCAGGTGGGTGATCGGGTTGGCGTTGACGAACACCTGCAACCATCCCGGCATCGTGGCGGGCTGGACGTAGACGTTGCTCAGGAAGGTCAGCGGCATCAGCACCAGCATGCTGATCCCCATCACCGACTTCTCGCTGCGCAACATCAGCCCGAACATCGTCCAGATCCACGAGAACGCGAACGAGAAGCCCAGCAGCACCAGGACCCCGCCCACCGCTCCGGCGAGGCCGCCCTGCGGGCGGAAGCCGAGCACCAGCCCCACCAGCAGGATGACCGTCGAGGCCATCGTGTAGCGCAGGATGTCGCCCAACAGGTAGCCGATCATGGTGGACGGACGCCAGATGGGCAGGGTGCGGAACCGGTCGAAGACGCCCTTCTCGATGTCCTTGTTGACCTCGACCCCGGTGTACATGGTGATCATCACGACGCTCGTCACCATGATGCCCGGCAACAGGTACTGCAGGTATTCGGTCGGCGAGCCGGCCAGCGCGCCGCCGAACAGGTAGGTGAACATCAGCGTCATCATCAGCGGGAACGCGGTCACGTCGAACAGCTGCTCGGGCACGTGCTTGATCTTCAGCATGGCCCGCCAGCCGAACGTCATGGACGCCGACCACGCGCTCGGCCGCGGCGGTTTCGTGCTCGGAGCCAGTACGGTGCCGAGGGTCTCGGCCGCGGGCGCGTAGGTGGTGGGGTTCTCGGTGGCCGTGCTCATGCTGCTGCCTCCTCGGCGGCGGGGTGGTCGGTGAGGGCGAGGAAGACCTCGTCCAGGCTGGGCTGGCCGAGGGAGAAGTCGTCGACGACGATGCCGGCCTCGGCGAGGCGGGCGAGGGCACGCGAGGCCTGCTCGGCGGCGGCCGCCTCGCGGCCGTTGCCGGTGATGCGGGCCGTGAGCGCCACCGGGTCGGCGTCGAGGTAGACGGTCGCGTCCAGCGCCTCGGTCAGCACGCGCTCGGCGTCGGGCCGGGTGGCCGCGTCGCGCAGGCGTACGTGGACCGCGCCCGCGCCGACGGAGGACTTCAGCTCGCCCGGGGTGCCCTCGGCGATGACCTTGCCCCGGTCGATGACCGCGATGCGGCCGGCCAGTCGGTCGGCCTCTTCGAGGTACTGCGTGGTGAGCAGCACGGTGGTGCCGTGGGCGACGACGATGCGGACGATGTCCCAGACCTGGTTGCGGCTGCGCGGGTCGAGCCCGGTCGTGGGCTCGTCGAGGAAGAGCAGCTCGGGCGTGTTGAGGATGCTGGCGGCGATGTCGATGCGCCGCCGCATGCCACCGGAGTAGGTTTTGACCTGCCGTCCGGCTGCCTCGCTCAGCCCGAACGCCTCCAGCAGTTGCGCCGCCCGCTCCCTGGCGGCGGGTTTGCGGTGGCCGAGGAGGCGGCCGAGCAGGATGAGGTTCTCGGCGCCGGTCATCTCCTCGTCCACGGAGGCGTACTGGCCGGTCAAGCTGACGCGGCTGCGTACGGCGTCGGCCTCGCGCACCACGTCGTGCCCGAACACGGTCGCCTCGCCGCCGTCGGGCCGCAGCAGCGTGGCCAGCATGCGCACGGCCGTGGTCTTGCCCGCGCCGTTGGGCCCGAGCACGCCGTAGACGGCGCCGGCCGGCACCTGGAGGTCGAGGCCGTCCACGGCGCGTGTCTCGCCGAAGACCTTGACCAGGCCGGAGGTCTGTATCGCCAGATCAGGCATGGTGTTCCTTTCCGATGAACTGTTCATGTGACGTACGGCTGGGCCCGTCTGCCGGCGCGCAGCGTCCTGCCCCACCAGGTGAGCTGGTCGAGCATGGTGGCGACGGCCCGCAGGCGGTCGTCGGTGTCGAGGGGCGCGCAGCCGTCGAAGTCGCCGCCGAGCAGGTCGAGACCCACCCAGTCGCGCATGGTCACGGCGTGCAGGGCGGAGAAGACCGTGCGGAGCTGCTCGACGGCGTAGTGGCCGGCGGAGCCCGAGCCGTAGGAGACGAACCCGACCGGCTTGGCCTGCCACTCGTCGTAGGCGAAGTCGATCGCCTGCTTGAGCGGGGCGGGGAAACTGCGGTTGTACTCGGGGGTGATGACGACGAACCCGTCAGCGGCGCCGATGTCACCGGCGAAGCGGCGCATGGCCGGCGTCGCCTGCGCCGGGTAGTGCGCGGGGAACGCGTAGCCCGCCAGGTCGAGCACCTTGACGGCGAGCTCCTCGCGGCGGCGGGCCCGCTCGGTGAACCAGCCGGCGACCGCGTCGCAGGCGCGTCCGGCCCGCGTGCTGCCGATGATCACCGCGACCCGCAGCGGGGTGTTCGCCATGGTGCCGCCTCCTCGCCGAGCCCTGGCCCGTCACCCTTGAGGCGCTAGACGTCCGCTAGATCGGATCTAGCGGAACCGGGACCATGGCGTACCCGTATGAGAGTCAGATGATGACGGCTTGGAAATCCGGTGTGAACGCGGGCCCCCGCCGGGGGAAGACACAGATGACCCCATAGTGATCGTGTTGTTACTAACAGTTACTATGGGTCGGGTTGGTGCACGTATGCAGCGTGCAGCCGCGGATCACTCCAGGGGGCTGAAATGACCGATGACACCCGGGCCGAGAAGACAGAGATCGACGCTGAGGAGACGGCGGTGGGCGGCGAGGCCACGCTGCTGCTCGCCCAGGACGACCCCGCGGCCGCCGCGGCGGTCGACGAGGCGGTGGCGTCAGAGCTGCTGGACGACGCCTCCGCCCGCACCGCGGCCGAGGCCAGGCGGGAGAGCGAGAGCCAGATCGCCGCGCTCGCCGCGCACGACCAGGAGCGCGTACGCGGCCTCCAGCGTGACCTGGGCGCCATGGGCGCGGAGGTCTGGCCGGTGGCCAGGTGGTGGGGTTTCGAGATCCACCTCAACGAGAGCGCGGCGCTGCTGGCCTCGGAGATCGCGCAGCCGACCGGGGAGATAGCGGGCGCCGTGCTGGGCTCCTGGCTGGCCCGGATCGTCGAGCGTTCGGTGCGGGACAAGGCCGGTTGGATCGCCTCGGCCGCCCGTCCGTACGGGGTCCGGCTGGTGTCCCCGTGGACGGCGCCCGCCATGCTCGTGCCCGCTCGCGATGACGACAGGCCGGGCGGCGACGCCCAGCTCTACTGGGCCATGCACGAGCCGGACGAGGGGTGGAGCGGCGACCAGCCGTTCGTCGACCACTTCAGCGTGTCGGGGCCGGCGCTCGCGGAGTTCCAGGACCGCCTCTACCTGGCGCACCGCGGCGGCGACGGTGACTCCAGCCTGTGGTGGACGGTCTACGACGCCGAGGAGGGCTGGAGCGAGGACCAGCGTTTCCCTGGGCACTTCAGCGACTCGGGGCCGGCGCTGGCCGCGTACGACGGGCAGCTCTACTGCGTGCACCGGGGCGCGGGCGAGGACGCGTTGTGGTGGACCCGCTGGGACGGCACCGGCTGGACCGCTGACGAGCGGCTGCCCGGCCATGCCAGCGCCGCCGCCCCCGCTCTGGCCGCGTACGACGGGCAGCTCTACTGCGTGCACCGGGGCAGCGGCGAGGACGCGTCGTTGTGGTGGACGCGGTGGGACGGTTCGGGGTGGAGCCCCGACCGGCGGCTGCCCGGCCACTCCAGCCGGTCGAACCCGGCGCTGGCCGTCTACCGAGGCCACCTCTACTGTGTGCACCGCGGTGCCGGCGAGGACGCGTCGTTGTGGTGGACGCGGTGGGACGGCTCGGAGTGGAGCACCGACCAGCGGTTGCCCCGCCATCACGCCGCGGAGGGTCCGTCGCTGACCGTCTACAAGGACCGGCTCTACTGCGTGCACCGCGGCGACGCCGACCAGAGCCTCTGGTGGGCCAGTTTCAACGGCTCCGGCTGGAGCATCGACCAGCGGCTGCCCGGCCACCAGAGCGCCGAGGGCCCGGCCGTCATCGCCTACCGCGACAAGAACGCCACCCGCGACCAGCTCATGTGCGTGCACAGAGGCCGCCGCTGAGAGCCCGGAGGAAGACCGGGTGCCGGCCGCGAGCCGGCACCCGGTGCGCGGGTCACCAGCCCGCGAGCTGCTCCAGGAACCACTCGACCAGGGTCGGGGACACGCTGCCGTGCGCCGAGTTGGCGAGGTCGCAGCAGAACGCGTCGAGGAACGTCTCGTCCTTGGGCAGGTCGCTGAGGTCGCGGTAGAGCTCGGGCTGCCACTGGAAGGGGTCCCTGGCCAGGGCGACCGCGCTGACCACGGGGACGAAGCAGCCGGCGCGCAGGGCGTCGTCGATCGGCAGGCCCATCGCGTCGGCGACCCGGCCCCACGAGTCGAGCGTGCCGCCGGGAGCGCCGTCGAACGCGGCCACCTGGCTGGTGGCGCTCGTCCACACCGGCCCGCCGAACCTGACCGTGCCGACGTTCTGCAGCTCGCCCAGGTCGGGCTGGATCCTGGCGGTGAGCTGCAGGGAGTCGTGCCGCAGGTCGAAGACGGGCGTGCCAGGCGGCAGCCCGGGGCCCGTGCCGTTGCCGATCCCGTTGGCGAGGCCCAGCTTGTACGGGCGCATCGGGAACCAGCCGACCCGGCGCAGGTCGTCGAGGAAGTCGGTACGCAGCGAGCTGGCGGTGGTGACGGGACCCGAGTAGGTCTCGTTCTCGACCCAGGCCCACAGCAGCTGCTGCGCGGCCGGGCTGCGGATGAGGGCGGCTTGCCCCGGCCCGTCGGCGGCCGGCTGGATCGACTCGTGCAGGTAGGCCAGCTGCTGGAGCACCAGCGGGATCCACGCGCCGAGGTGCGGCGTGTCGTAGGAGAAGTACTTGTCCGTCTGGTGGTCGAGGCGCTCGCTCTCCATGCGTGCCAGCGCGTACCTGGTGATCATGCCGCCCATGCTGACGCCGCCGACGACCAGCGGATCGTCGCCCCGCCGCTCCTCGATGGCGCGCAGGACGCAGGTGACCGCCACGGCGGCGTTGGCCTGGATGTGGGTGTGCCGCTCGTCGAAGCCGAGCAGCACCACGTCGAAGCCCATCATTCTGAGCTGGTCGAGGAGGCCGGGTACGTTGTTCTGGTAGGGGGCGTTGAGGTGGAGCCAGAGCGCGTCGAGGTCGCTCGGCCCGTAGTTGAAGCCGTCGGCGATGATGAGCGGCCGGGCAAGCGCGGTGTGCCCCTCCGCCAGGTGCACGGCGGCCCGGCCGGTGGCCGTGTGGCCCTCGTGCGGCCGGTCGCCCACCAGGTCCCAGACCAGGTCGGCCCTGGGCGCCCGCCCGTCGCGCGCGGGCGGCGTGGCGAACCAGACTCCCTGCCGCCCGAGCGCGTCCGCGATGCGCTGGATCTGGTCGGTGGTGAGAGTGCCCTCGATCCCCTGTGCCTTGGTCTCGACGTCGATTCTCGGTTCCTGGGACATGTGCTCGTTCCTCTCGTGCGGGGCACCCTGGGCCCACTGGCCTCACCCTAATGTCACTCTTAGTGATATGCCGAGCACATAACGCAGTGGCGCGACTTGTTCGCAAGTCCCCTGGTTTCACCTTCTCCACTGGGGTAAGCGCACTTGCTGAGGCCGGGAGCCGGGCGCACGCGCGGCCACGGCGGCCGAACACTGTCGGCAAGGAGCCGCGATGTCAATGATCGATCCGGAATGCGTCCGTCAACTGCTGGACTCACGCCACCAGGACGCCACGCTGGTCTTCGTCCGCGGCGACTGTGTCGTGCTGCCGGCCGCCGAGGTGGACGACGCCCACCGGGGCCTGGTCATCGCCAGCCGCGAGGAGGTGGCGGCCCAGCTTCCCGACGAAGGGCCTCCCGACGAGCAGACTTTGGAGGCCGTCGCGACCCGGCTGGACAACATCGTCAGGGATCTGGGGGCCTGACGCCGGCGTGTCCGCCCGCTCACATGTGAGCGGGCGGGCACGCCGGCACGGGATCATCGGCACAGGGCGCGGTCCAGCGCAGTCTCGATCTGCTTGACGGACTTCATGTCGGCGGGGAGCGCGGTGGTGGCGATGGTGGCCGCCCGCCCGTCCCCGGTGGCGGCGTTGCTGGTGGCGTAGCCGGGGGCGGAACCGCCGTGCGACCAGGCGACGCCGCCGCAGCTCAGCTCGAAGCTCGCGATGCCGAGCCCGTAGCGGGCCTTGCCCGTGCCGTCGAACTGCGGGGCGGCGACGGTCTTCTTCATCTGCCTGAGCTGCTGCGGCTTGAGCAGCTTGCCGTCCAGCAGCCCGAGCATGAACCGGTTGAGATCGCTCGGCGTGGCGACGAGCTGGCCGGCGGCCCACGCCAAGGAGGGGTCCATCTCGGACACGTCGGTGTACGGCTTGTTGGGCTTCGCCCGGAAGTAGCCCTTGGGGTGCGTCCCGCGGATCCGCTGCTCGCCCACGCCCGGCCAGTACGTCTTCTTCAGCCCCAGCGGCTTGATGACCCGCCGGGTGATCTCCTCGCCGATGGGACGGCCGGTGACCTGCTGGACGATGAGCCCGGCCAGCACGTAACCGGTGTTGCTGTAGCTCCAGCGGCCGACGGGCGTGCCCTTCTCCGTCTGGGCTGCCGCGACCAGGTCGTGCGGCTCGTAGTGGCGGTGCTGGATGTCGAAGTAGTCCTTGAGCAGCACGGTGTCGTAGTCGGGCAGGCCGGCGGTGTGCTGCAGCAGCTGTCGTACGGTGATTTTCCTGCCGTCGCCGGCCTTGCCCCGCAGCAGCTTCGGCAGGTACTTCTCGACGGGCGCGTCCAGCTTGACCTTGCCCTCGCCGACGAGTTGCAGCACGACGACGGCGGTGAACATCTTGGTGTTGCTGGCGATGCGCACCTGGCCGTCCACGGGCACCTTGGCCTCCGTCTTGAGGTCGGCCACGCCCGCGGTGTAGTGCTGGGTGCGCCCGTCGCGTCCGCGAACGGCGGCCAGGACAGCGGGGAACTTGTGGTCGGTGACCAGCGAGTCGAACCTGCGCTGCAGGTCCGACGACGGTGTGGCCGCGCTCGCCGGGGCGGTCGCCAGCGTGCCGGCCACCGCCAGCCCGGCCAGCCCCGCCAGCGTACGCCGGGTGGTGACACGCAGATCGATCATGGGGGAACGCCTCCTGCTCACGGGCTGTCTGTGACGGCTTCAAGCATGTCGGCGAGCCGGCCGCCTGATCGATACCACGTGCTGGAGTCCGGTGGTACAGCCAGCACTACGCCTTGTGCTGCCCGCCGCTTTCGAGGTAGTGGAGCACGGCGGCCACCCGGCGGTCCGTACGGTCCGTGGGCGCCAGGTCGAGTTTGGCGAAGATGTTGCGGATGTGCTTGTGCACGGCGCCGTCTGTGACGAAGAGCCGCTCGGCGATGGCGGCGTTGCCCAGCCCTTCGGCCATCAGCGCCAGCACGTCGCGCTCGCGGGGGCTGAGCCGCTCCAGCTGGTTGTCGGGCCGGGTGCGGGTGAGGAGTTGCGCGACGACCTCAGGGTCGATGGCCGTGCCGCCGTCCGCCACCCGGTGCAGCGCGCTCAGGAACTCCTGCACCCGCCCTACCCGCTCCTTCAGCATGTAGCCCAGCCGGGCGCTGCCGTGGGCGAGCAGGTCGGTGGCGAACGCCTGCTCGACGTACGCCGACAAAACCAGCACCGCCAGGCCGGGCTGCCTGCGCCTGGCCTCGACGGCGGCCCTGATGCCCTCGTCCGTGTGGCTGGGCGGCATCCGTACGTCGACGATGGCCGTGTCGGGTCTGTGGGTGTCCACCGCCTGCAGAAAACTGTCGGGGTCGGCCGTGGTGGCCACGACGTCGAGTGCCTCGGCACGCAACAGCAGCGCGAGACCCTCGCGCAGCAACGGGTCATCCTCAGCGATCACAATCCGCATGGCAAACTCACATTCAAGGTGGTCGGCCCACCTGGGGGGCTGGTCAGCGCGAACGTTCCGTCGTGCGCTTCTGTACGGTGGCGGATCCCGGCCAGGCCGGATCCGGATCGTTCTCCGGCCCCGCCGCGGCCGTTGTCGGTGATCGTCAGCCGGAGCCGTTCGTCGCGCCGGCGGACGGTGACGGTGGCGCGTCTCGCACCGCTGTGCCTGGCGACGTTGGTCAGCGCCTCGGCCACCACGAAATAGGCCGTGGCCTCGACGGAGACGGCGCACCGGCCGGGGAGGTCGGCGTCGATCCCGCAGGGGACGGGGCAGGCCGCCGCCAGCCCGGTCAGCGCGTCGGACAGGCTGCGGTCCTCGAGCACCGGCGGCAGGATGCTGCGTACGAGCCCGCGCAGTTCGGCGAGCGCCTTCTCGGCGGCGCCCTGCGCGTCCTCCAGCATGGCCTCGGCGATCGCCGGGTCGTGCGCCACCGCGCGGCGGGCCGCCCCGAGCATGACGGTGACGGCGACGATGCGGTTCTGGGTGCCGTCGTGCAGCAGCCGTTCGATCCTGCGCAACTCGGCGGCGTGCGCGTCCACCGCCGCCGCCCGGGTCGCGGTGAGCTGGGCCACCCGCAGCGCCAGGTCGGCCTCCGGGCCGGCGGCCAGCAGCCGGCGTCCGTGCCACGCTTGCAACCGTGGCACGACCGGGACGACGAGCAGGGTGAGCACCACCCACCCGATCCCCATCAGGGCGATCAGGAAGGCGTCGAACAGCTCGTTCACGGCCAGCAGGCTCATGCCGGCCCCGGCCGTGTCGCCCGGCGGCGGGAGTTGCCACCACAGGGGATAGGTGAGGTCACGCACGGCGTTGAGCGGAAGGCTGACGCCGGTCAGGCCGAGCGCCAGCCCGAAGCTCGCGTGGCAGAGCACCCAGCACAACTCCCGCCGGGTGACCGGCTGCTTGAGAGCGGCCAGCAGGCCGTCGGGCACCGGATCGGCGGCGATGAGTTCCGGGCCCGAGCGGGACAACCGCGCCCGCTCGCGGTTGGCGAGGGCCCGCAGCACCCGCAGGGCGGTGGGCAACACGAGCAGGCCGATGCCGACCACGCAGGCCAGCGCGCTGATGATCACTCCGCACAGTGTGAACAGCGCCAGCACCGCCGTGCCGAACCCGCCGACGAGTTGTTCGAGCCCGTCAAGGGTGGCGCGTCCGCGAACGATCGGGTCCCATGGACGGACCGGCTCATCACCCTCATGGGGGTCGTTGACCGGCATCCCCGCACCTCCCGCTCAGACGATAGGGCATCGTCAGAGGGCCGGTGGAGATCATCGGCGGAAGAGTACAGCCTGCTGTACCTCCTGCGTCCCGGTGGCGGGATCGCCGGCGATGACGACGCTCCGTAACGTCGACGGCATGACGACCACGCCGAGTGAGGAGCTCACCATGATGAAACCCGAGATCGCCGTCCGCGGCAGGATGACCAGGCCCGTTCTGTGGTTGTTGCTGCTCGTCAGCGCTGTGTGCAACATGGTCACCTCCACGATCGGCGCGAACCCGCTCATCGGGATCGGCTTCGGCCTGCTCACGCTGGCGATAGGGGGTGTGCTGGTCACCCGGCACCGCAGGGAACGGCGCCGGTGACGGGCCGCGCGCCCGCCTGACCGGTCGTGCGCCGGGCTGGCCCGGCCGGGGGAGGAGGATCCCCCGGCGGGGGGAACCCCCGGCGGCCCGCTGCCGACAGCCTGACGGGTATGAGAAGAACCATCGCACTCGCCGCCCCGATCGCCGCTCTCGCCCTGCTGACCACCCCCGCCGCGGCCGTCTCGGACGCGACCGCACCCGAGAGGCCCGCGTACGCGCTGCGCGGCAGCGCCTCCGGGACGTTGCCCGAGTCGTTCGGCCAGTGGGCGGGGGAGAAGGTGCGCTTCGCCGTCGACGCCAGGAGCGACGGCGTCAAGACGCAGGGCACGTTCGACGTGTTCCACGCCGGCAAGCCGGGCAAGCCGACCGTGGGCGACTTCCAGGGCAGGATCGCCTGCCTGGTCGCGGGCGACGGCATCGCGGTCGCCACCGGCGTCATCACCAAGGGCTACGTCAACATCGAGGGCGAACCGAAGATGGACGTGAGCGGGAAGAAGGTCTCCTTCACCGTGCACGACAAGGGGCGCCGCGACACCATGTTCTGGATGTGGGAGTTCCTGGGCGCTCCCGTCAACGACTGCCAGGGCACGGCGCCGGTGTTCAGGCCGTCGAAGAGCAGCTTCAAGGTCAAGGGGTGAGTGGTCCACTGGATCGACCCCGAACCGGTCTATGTGCGTGGTCCGAGGCCCGCCTAGCCTCGGCAGTATGACGATGACAAGCAGGTCGGGAACGGTATTGACAACCCTGGACCACCAGATCCCGCCGTTCATCCCGCAGGGGGCGGAGATGATGACGGCGAAGGTCGAGTTGCCGCCGGGTGACCCGGGCACGCCGCCGCACCGGCACTCCGGGCCGGTCTTCGGATACATGCTCGAAGGCGAGATGATCTTCGAGCTGGAGGGGGAGCCGGAACGGGTGATCAGAGCGGGCGAGGCGTTCTGGGAGCCCGGTGGAGATGTGATCCACTACCAGGCGGCCAACAACCTGAGGGACGCCTGGACCCGGTTCGTGGTGGTGATGGCCGGCGTGCCGGGTGAGCCGATGCTCACCCTCGTGGGCGAAGGCGAGCTCGCGGCCCGTCGCGACCGCCGCGCGCCCAGGCCAGGGGAGGCGTGATCACGCACGTCCTCCTGGCGGGCGCTACCGGCGTGCTCGGCCGCCACGTCGTGCCGAGGCTGCTCGCCGAGGGCCACCGGGTCACGGCGCTGACCCGAGGCCGGCGACCGGTGCCGGACGGCGCCGCCGCCGTGCGCGGCGACGTCATCGACGCGCACGGCCTCGCCCTGGCGGTCCGCGAGGCCGCCCCTGACGTGGTCATGCACCAGCTGACCGACCTCCAGCCCGTTCCCGCCGCCGACTGCCTGCCCGCCTGCTGCCAGGCCGTCGGCGCCCCGCCGCCGCCCCGCTCGGACGCTCCGAGGAACCCGGCGGCGGGGCGGCGACAACCACTACGCCCGCAAGCACCTGGGCTGGGCGCCTGCTCATCCCTCAGGCGTGACGGTTTCGCCCAGGTGATCTCCCGTGCGGCCGGGGGCGCTCGGTGGGCTGGAGTCACGCCGGCCAGGCGATGAGCGCGCAGAGGGCCTCCAGAGCGCGGCGCCAGTCGTGCCGGGGCGGGGCGGCGTACCCGATGAGCAGCGCGGCGGGCCGGTCGCCGGACGGCTCGTACCAGTAGCCGGCGGCGTGCAGGCCCTGGAGGCGGACACCTGCCCGCCGCCCGGCCTCGATCAACCGCCGTTCCCGCTCGGCCGAGGGGAGGGGCAGCAGCGCGTGCAGCCCCGCGGCCACTCCCGGCAGCGGTGACGAGAGCCGTTGTGCCAACTCCGTGCGACGCCGCCGGTAGACCAGGCGCGAGCGGCGGATGTGCCGGTCGTACTCGCCCCGCTCGATCAGGTCCGCCAGGGCCAGTTGCGTCACGGACGGAACCGACGCCCCAGTGTCCTCGACGGCCCGGATCACCGGCTCGCGCAGCGACGGAGGCACGACCAGCCAGCCGAGCCGCATCCCCGGAGCCAGCGCCTTGCTGGCGCTGCCCGCGTAGACGACCCGGTCGGGCGCCAGCGCTCGCAGGGCGCCGACCGGGTGGTGGTCGTAGCGGAACTCCCCGTCGTAGTCGTCCTCGATCAGGTAGCCGTCGGTTTGCCGCGCCCAGCCTGCGAAAGCCACCCGCCGTTCGGGCGCCAGCACCACGCCCAGCGGGTGCTGGTGCGCGGGAGTGAGCAGCGCGGCCGCGCATCGCAGGGGCAGTCCTGCCGGGTCGGCGCCGCCCGCGTCGACGGCGAGCGGCACCGTATCCAGCCCCGCGGCCCGCACCAGCTCGCGGTGGCGGGGCAGCCCCGGGTCCTCGGTGGCGATCCGCGTGCCACCGAGGCCGCGCCTGGCCCGGGCGAGCAGCGCCAGCCCGGAGGAGAACCCGCCGACCACGATCACGGAGTCGGCGTCGGTCCGCACGCCGCGGGCCCGCCCGGCGTAACCGGCGATCGCCTGCCGCAGCACCGGCAGCCCGGCCGGGTCGCCGTAGTCCAGGTCGTGGCAGGGCGCCGTGGCCAGCGCCCGGCGCACGGCTGACGCCCACGCCGTACGCGGGAACGAGCCGACGTCGGGCCGGCCCGGACGCAGGTCCACCGACCAGAGCCCGTCGCCGGGCTCCGCCTCTCGGCCCTGTCCGGCGCCGGCGACCGCCTTCTCACCCGGTTCCGCCGTCGGGACGGGGGGCGTCGCGACCGAGGTGCCGGATCCCTGCGCACCGGTCAGCCAGCCTTCGGCGATCAGCTGGGTGTAGGCCTGGACGACGGTGCCCCGCGAGATGCCCAGATCGGCCGCGAGACTCCGGCTGCCCGGCAACCGGGTGCCGGGCGGCAGCCGGCCGGAGCGCACCCCGTCGCGCAGCGCCGACTCCAGCGACCGCCCGAGCACGCCCTGCCCGCGGCGCCCGTGGTGCTGCCCTCCCAGATGCAGGTCGAGATGCAGGTCCAGCCCGCCAGGCTGCTCCGCCACGCCGCCTCCATGCCCGTGAACGACGTGATGGATGGTACGCCCCCCGTGCCGGCGCCCAGGAGCAGGGCCGCGCGCCGCCGTCAGGGGCGGAACACGGCCCTGACGCAGCCGTCCTGCTTCTTCTTGAACAACTCGTAACCCATGGGCCCGTCCTCCAGCCGCATGGGGTGGGTGAGCAGGGGAGAGGCGTCGATCTCGCCCTTGCTCATCCGGTCGAGGAGCATCGGGATGTAGCGGTGGCCGTGCTGCTGGGCGCCGCGCAGCGTCAGGCCCTTGTTCATGACCGCGCCCATCGGGAACTTGTCGACCACGCCGAGGTAGACGCCGAGGACGGAGACGACGCCGCCCTTGCGGCAGGCGTGGATGGCCTGGCGCAGCGAGAGCCCGCGGTCGGTCTGCAGGCGCAGGGCGTGCTTGACCCGGTCGTAGGCGTACTGGGCGCCGGTGCCGTGGCTCTCCATGCCGACGGCCTCGATGCACACGTCGGGCCCGCGACCGCCGGTCAGCTCCTTGAGCGCTTCGAGGACGTCGACGTCACCGTAGTCGAGGACGTCGGCGCCCATCTCGGCGGCCATCGCCAGCCGTTCGGGGAAGCGGTCGATGGCGATCACCCGGTCGGCGCCCATGCGCAGGGACGCGAGGGTGGCCATCTGGCCGACGCCCCCGCAGCCCCACACCGCGACCACGTCACCGGGCCCCACCTCGCCGAGGTCGGCGCCCATCCACCCGGTGGGCACGGCGTCGGAGGCGAACACGGCGCTGGCGTCCGGCACGTTCTCCGGCACGGGGAAGGCGTTCACGTCCGCGTACGGAACCCGAACGTACTCGGCGTGGCTGCCGGCGAAGCCGCCGAGCGCATGGGAGTAGCCGAAGATGGCGGCGCCGGCGTGCCCGTTGGACGTCTCCAGTAAGCCGGGGTTGGGGTTGGAGTTGTCGCACAGCGACCACAACCCATCCTTGCAGTAGTGGCAGCGCCCGCAGCCGATGATGGAGCACACCGTCACCCGTTCGCCGACGCGCCGTTCGCGCACGTCGGGGCCGGTCTCGACCACCTCGCCGACGAACTCGTGCCCGAGCACGTCCCCGGCCATCATCGTGGGCACGTAGCCATCCAGAAGGTGCAGATCGGACCCGCACGTGGAGCTCGCGGTGACCTTGACGACGGCGTCCTGGCGGTTGAGCAGCCCGGGGTCCGGGACGTTCTCGACCGACAGCTCGTTCACGCCCGTCCAGCACAGCGCCCTCATCGCACGCCCTTCCTGGTGAGATGCCGGAACGCGGGTACGCCCACGCGGCCGAGCGGGGTGCGGTGGCCTTCGGGCTGCTGGTCGACCAGGAGCACCTCGCCGGTTTCGAGCAGCTGCTTCAGCTTCCGCACCCGGTCGCGGGTCTCCCCGTCGGCTTCGCGTACCGCGATCTCGCTGCCCCGCCCGCCGGGTGCGGGCTTGATGCGGACCTCGTGGCGTTCGGAGAGTCGGGCCAGCTCGTCGGGCCGGTCGGGGCCGGTCAGCCGCGACGGTTCCGTCTCGACGGTGACGGCGAACCACCCGTCCGGGTTGGGCGGCGCGGAGCGTGCCGCGCGCACGAGCGCGATCCCGGCCACCGCCGCCGCCCCTGCCACGAGCACGGCCGTGCGGCCCTTGCGAGCCCCGGCGCTGCGGCGACGTGCTCTCGCGCGGGCCCTGTCGGATATGGCTTTCATGCTCCGCGGCTGCCCCGGGCCGCCTGCGGCAAACCGGCTCAGCGAATGGACCTGATGGGCAGCACGGGCTGGTCGCGGTTCCCCTGTTTGGCGTATGTCGTACTCATAATTGGGTATGTTATACGCATGCCCGGCCGGATCCGTCGAATGCGCCGGTGTGCGGCCACCGCTACGGTGAGCACATGCGCGTTGAGCAGGGGAGCGGCGCACCGCGGTGGCGCCCCGGTGCGAGGAGAGGGCGATGACCGGACGCAAGGGGTCCGGGCCGCCCACAGGCGCCGAATGGCTCTGGGGAGACCGGCAGCGTGTCCCCCGGGGGCCCAAGCCGGTGCTGCACCTCGACCGGATCGTGGCGGAGGCGATCGCCATCGCCGACGAGGAGGGGCTGGCCGCGCTGTCCATGCAGCGGCTCGCCGCCCGGCTCGGCTCGGGCACCATGTCGCTCTACCGCCACGTCTCCACCAAGGACGACCTCGTCAGCCTGATGCTGGACACCGCGATCGGCCCTCCGCCGGAGGAGCCGGCCGATCGGGGGCACTGGAGGGCCGCGATCGAGCGGTGGGCGCGGGACACCCGCGACATCTTCCTGCGCCATCCGTGGGCGCTCGCACTGGTGACGACCCCTCGCCTCATGGGGCCGAACGAGACCGCCCGCCTCGAAAGCGCCATGGCCGCCATGTCGGGCCCGGGCCTGTCACCCCACGACGTGCTGAACTCCGTGCTGCTGGTCAACGGCTACGTACGCGGGGCTGTGCAGCCGTCCGTCGACCAGCAGGAGCCCACCTTCGGCCGCGAGCTGATCAGGCGGGCTCAGGACCGTTTCCCCCACCTGAACGCCGTGCTGAGCCACGTCGAGGGCAAGCCGGCCGAGGGGTTCGAGTTCGGCCTGCAACGGGTGCTCGACGGCATCGAGGCCTATCTCGGTCGAGCGTGACGGCCCCGCGCCGTCACGAGGACGACCTCACGCCGCCGAGCACGATCCGGGTGAACTTGGTGACCAGCGTGCATGACACGGGCGGCGCCTCGAATCCCGCGTCCGCGTCCTCCAGTTCCAGCTTCCCGCTGGAGAGCCCGACGGTCACGTAGTGCGCGTCGTTCCTCTGGCGGTTCGTGGCCCGCCGCAGTTCCAGGGAGTTCTGGCAGGACTTCGTGACCTGGTGGTCGGACCTGGTGCTGAGCATGTAGAGGCCGTTCATGGTGAGCCGGCGGTTCTTGACCTCCGCGGTCGAGTCGCCGCCGGTCTGGCGCTCGTGGAAGGCGAAGGCGGAGCGGAGCGTGAGCTTCTGGTTCTTGGCCTTGTTCGCCAGTTCGAGCTCGCAGTCGTACGGGCTGGCGTAGCGCACGTCGACGAGCTTGTACGACCTGCCGAGCGCGGCCAGCAGGTCGTCCTTGCGCCCGCACGGGTCCTTGCCCATGACGCCCACCGCCCGGCTCTTCCTCGGCGGGAGCTTCATGATCTTGTCCACGACCGCGCCGAGGTACTGCTTGGCGTGGCCGCAGCGCTGCGGCCACGGCCGGCTCTCCTTGCCGCGCGGCGGGGTCTTCAACAGGTCGAGGGCGAGCGCGCTGCCCTCGACGCCCTCATAAGGCACCTTGTAGTGGCAGCTGCGATGGCTCGCGCCGTCGGTGGAGTATTCCTCGCGGTAGATCGTGCGCCCGCCGAGCTTCTCCTCCTCGGCGTCCTCCGCGTCCCTCTTCTCGAAGTGCGCGTGCAGATCGATCGCGAAGCTGTAAATGCTCTTCGAGGGATCGGAGGAGCCGGTCAGGTACTGGCATTCGGTGAGGCCGGACCCTCGTACGGTGGCCTGCTCGGGGCCGTACTTCTTGAGCATGGTGTGCGGCACGAGGTCGCACGGGTCGGCCGCGCGCACCCGCTTGAAGTGCGCGAACAGGGGTCCGTCCCCGGCCAGGCGGTCATTCTTCGGCTGGAGCGGCTCCTCGCTCGGGCTCTGTTCCGCGGCCTCGTCCGAGGGTTCGCCGCCCGGCCGCTCCGCCCTTCGCTGTTTGCCGAGATCGATCATGCCGCAACCGCTCAGGACAACGGCGGATCCGACCACGACGGCAAGTGTTCGTATGCCTTTACTGCGATATTTCGAATTATTTTGAAACGTTGTTGAATTCATGGCGGGACGTCACGGTACAGGAAATTGCTGCACCGCTCCAAACCAGCCGCGGACCCGTCGCGGGCGGCGCCCGGCGAGCATAGGAGGGACGCGCCGAGGCAATGATCACTACGGCGCCGGATGATCGCGTATGGTTCGGGATCGGCGAAGAGAGCGAAACGTCATGGCCCGTATCCGGGAAATGGCGGTGTGTCGCCCGCTCGCTCCGAAATATGGTGATTGAGACCGCCTGCGTGGCAGGATCGTCGGCGGGCGGCCTGGGTGAAGCGCCAATTTAGGAGCATATATGTCGACTACTCGCGAGATGAGCGATCCGACCGATATTCCTGACAGGGATTCCCTGCAGCCCGGACCTACGGCGCTGCGCATATTGGTCGGAGCGCAGCTGCGCCGGCTGCGGAAGTCGCGAAAGATCAGCCGCGAGAAGGCGGGATACACCATTCGCGGCTCCCATTCCAAGATCAGCCGGATGGAGGGCGGACGCTGCGGCTTCAAACTGCGCGACGTGGCCGATCTGCTCACCCTGTACGGCGTGGCCGACGACACCGAACGCCAGGCCCTGCTCGTCCTGGCCGAGCAGGCCAACGCGCCGGGCTGGTGGCAGGACTACCGCGACGTGATCCCCGACTGGTTCGAGGCCTATCTCGGGCTGGAGCAGGACGCGGCGCTGATCCGTACGCACGAGATCCAGTTCGTCCCCGGCCTGCTGCAGACCGAGGACTACGCCCGCGCGGTCGTCGCGCAGGGACACAAGGACGAGCCCGCCGAGCTGATCGAACACCGCGTCGAGCTGCGGATGCGCCGCCAGAGCATCCTCAGCGAGCCCGCGACGCACAAGGTGTGGGCGATCCTGGACGAGGCGGCGCTGCACCGCCGCGTCGGCGGCGCGACGGTCATGCGCGACCAGCTCCGTCACCTCGCCGAGCGGGCCGAGCTGCCGCACGTCACCGTGCAGGTGGTCCCGTTCGGCTCGGACAGCGTGGCCGGCGGGGTCGGCCCCGTCACCATCTTGCGCTTCGCCCAGGCCGAGCTGGACGACGTGGTCTACCTCGAACACCTCGCCGGCGCGCAGTATCTCACCAAGGACTCCGAGGTCCGGCCCTACCAGCACCTGATGAACGAGCTCAGCGTGCAGGCGCCGCCACCCTCCGAGACCCCGGAGATCCTGCGTCAGATCATGGCCGCGATGTAGCTCACCGTTTGCGGGCCACGCCGCACAGCGCGTCGACCTTCTCCAGCGGGGCGAGCGGGTCGGGGTCGGGACGCCACAGCGGCAGCGAGACCACGCCGGGCTCGACGAGCTCCATGCCGTCGAAGAACGCGGTGAACTCCTCGGGGGTGCGCAGGTTGTAGGGGACGCCGCCGCCCGAGTTGTAGTCGTCCTGGGCCTGGTCAAGGGCGTCGCCGGTGACCAGGTTGACGCCGTCCCACAAAGCGAGGTAGCTGCCGGGCGGCAGGGCGTCGACCAGCCGCCGCACGACGTCGTGGGCGCCCTCCTCGTCGGTGATGTAGCCGACGATGCCCATCAGCATCAGCGCGACGGGCCGGTCGAGGTCGAGTGTCCTCGCGGCGGCGGAGATGATCGCGGCAGGGTCGCGCAGGTCGGCGTGTACGTAGTCGGTGGCGCCCTCCGGCGTGCCGACCAGGAGGGCGCGGGCGTGCGCCAGCACCAGGGGGTCGTTGTCGACGTAGACGACGCGGCAGGACGGGTCGGCCCGCTGGGCGACCTCGTGGGTGTTGTCCACCGTGGGCAGCCCGGTGCCGATGTCGAGGAACTGGCGGACGCCTGCCTCGCTGACCAGGTGGCGCACGATGCGGGCCAGCAGGTGCCGGGACAGACGGGCGATATGCACAATATCGGGGAATGCCTGGCTGAACTGGTCGCCGGCCACGCGATCGACGTCGTAGAAATCCTTGCCGCCCAGCCAGTAGTTCCACATCCGGGCGGCGTGCGGCACGGACGTGTCGATGCCGGACACGGGCACGTGACCGGGGGGAGGGGGTTCACCTGTCATGAGGGCTGTCTCCTTCCGGAGGGCCTGCGGGGATCTCAACCTAGCGTCCCGCCTGCTCCAGAAGTAGATCATGCACAGAAACGCGGCGCCGCCGGAGAAGGCAGGCGCCGCGCGATCGTCACGTCACCGGTCAGCCGGTGGGGATCCGCTCGCCGTCGCGCAGTCGGGTGAACAGGCGCTCCCACTGCGGCATCACGACCTGCGGCGTGTACTTGTGGGCGGTCTCGGCCGCGGCCGCGCCCAGTCGCCGGCGCAGCGCCGGGTCGCTCATCACCCGCCTGAGCGCCTCCGACAGCGCCTCGATGTCGCGCGGCGGCACCAGCACGCCGTCCACGTCATGCGTCAGCACGTCACCGGGGCCGGTCGGGCAGTCGAAGGCGACGATCGGCAGGGCGTGGCCCATCGCCTCGATCATCGCCATCGGCAGGCCCTCGATCCGCGAGCTCAGCACGTAGACCGACGACCGCGCCAGCTCCTGGGGGATGCGGTCGCTGCGGCCCATCAGCCGGATCCGGTCGCCCATGTCGTACTCGTCGAGCCGCTGCTGCAGCCGGTCCTTGGACGGGCCCGTGCCGAAGATGCGCAGCCGCCACTCGGGGAACTCGGGCGCGATCGCGGCGTAGGCCTTGATGAGCATGTCGAAGCCCTTCTGGGGCACCAGCCTGCCGACGGCGATCACCACCGGGTTGGCCTGGTCGGAGTGTTCGCGACCCTCCATGTCGACCGCGTTCGGGATGCGCACGACCGGCGTGCCGGGCAGCAGCGGCCGGTATTCGTTGACGCTGGTCTCCGTCAGCACCGTCACCGCGTCGAAGCGGCCGTAGTGCTTGGCGATCTGTTCGCGTACCGCCTGGTGGTAGGAGCCCAGGTTCATGTGCTCCTGCGCGACCCGGATCACCTTGCGCGAGCCGCGGCGCGCGGAGATCAGGTTGAGCGCCGGCCGCGTCGTGACCAGGATGCCGCCCTCCAGGCCGGAGACGTAGTCGATGACCGCGCCCTCCACCCGTTCCGTGAAGTATTCGGCGGCGAACTCGCCGTACGGCACGATCTTGCCCCGGGCACGCCGCCACACCTTGCGGGCCAGCGAGTCGGAGGCGATGCCCTCACGCTGGTCCACCAGGGCCGACACCCACACCCGCTCGTCGATGGCGAACTGCGGACTGGTCCGCCGGCGTACGACGCTGACGATCTCGACGTCGTGACCCGCCTGGACCATCGCGTTGGCCTGGTTGACCACCGTCCTGATGGTGCCGCCCATGCCGTACGCGTGCAGCAGCATGTATCGGATCTTCACGGTAGGTACTCCCACGTCCGGCACATGGCGTGCAACACCTCGGGGATCTCGTCGGGTGTGGGCAGGTCGCGGCCCTTCTGCACGGTGCCCGAACGGATCTTGTCCTTCCAGTCGCCGAGCCCCTTGGTCACCACGTCGGGCGTGCCGTAGGAGAGCAGTTCGGACGTCCAGTCGATGCCGAGGAACTCGCAGATCAGGCGGCTGACCTTCTCCGGTTCGGCGGTCAGCTCCTCGTAGCGCACGGTCAGGCCGGGCAGTGCCTTCCTGGCACGCTCCACCGCCTTCATGTACCGCAACGCGTCGGCCGCCGCTTCGTCCGGCGTGCGTTTGCCGGAGCTGGCTTCGTACCAGGACGTCGCGATCGAGGCGGGGTGGCGCAGCAGGAACACGAACCGGGCGTCCGGCCAGCACGTCGCGATCCGCTCGTAGGCGAAGGCGTTGGCCGGCGTCTTGTCGACGATGTACCGCTTCCCGCTGCGTACCAGCTCGCGGTGGAGCACCCGGTCCCACAGCAGGTGCTCGATGTCGGCCCGGTTGTGCCCGAGCGCCTCCATCGCCTTCTCGGCCAGGGTCGTGCCGAAGTCCACGCTCAGCCGGCGTACGTGCAGCTCGTGGGGGGCGTGCAGGTCCGGGTGCGCGTTGAGCATCGACCGCAACAACGTCGAGCCGGACCGGACGGGGGAGATCACGAACACCGGGGCCTCGAGCAGGCGATCACGGGGATCGGACGGCGGTCTGAAGGAAGTGTCGGGCGCGGCCTTCACGGGCCGCTCGACGACCTTCCTGGCTTTCTCCGCTTTCCCTACCCGTTCGATCCGAAATCCTGCGTACTTGGCCAGCGCGCTGTTGAACGTACGCTGCCACATCATGGTGGGCGAGGTTACCCGCACTTTCTGGGGATTACCTGAAAACCATCGCGAAACTTGATCGCGGCTCATGAACAAGCCATCCCACGGCAAGAATGACCTTCTGTCACGCCAAGAACACGCGGGGCAAACCTTATGCGGAGGAAACATCACCGCTATTACCCGTGCCCATTTCCCCGTCGTTCCGCAGGCGCCCGCCGGGGTTGGGTAGATGCTTCAGCATGAAAGAGCACACGGTGCGTTGAGGACACCATGGGAGCCATCGAGCGGGCCGCAAGAGAGCTGCGGCGCAAGGCCGAGCAGACCCCCGCCCACCGCGACCGCCACGTCGACCTCCTGCGTGCCGTCGCGATCGCGGCTGTGGTGACCGGGCACTGGCTGGTGCTCTCGGTGAGCTACGACGGCGGCCTGCGCGGGGTCAACGTCCTCGACGTCGTGCCGTGGACCCGCCCGCTGACCTGGCTCTTCCAGGTCATGCCGATCTTCTTCCTGGTCGGAGGCTACGCCAACGCCGCCTCCCTCGCCGCCCACCGCCGCGACGGCGGCGGCGCCACCGGCTGGACGCTGCGCCGCACCGACCGTCTGGTGCGGCCCACCACGATGCTGCTGGCCGTGCTCACGGCCGCCGGACTGGCCGCCGGGGTCGCGGGCGTCGATCCCGCGCTGGTCGGCATGGGGGTGTGGCTGGCGGGGATCCCGCTGTGGTTCCTGGTGGCGTACCTGTCGGCGGTGGTCCTGACGCCCGTGATGCACGCGCTGCACCGCCGGTGGGGGCTCGCGGTACCGGTCGTGCTCGTCGTTCTGGTCGCGGCGGGCGACGTGGGGCGGTTCGTGCCGTGGATCCCCTACGCGGGGGCGGGCAGCTACCTGTTCGCCTGGCTGGCGGTGCACCAACTCGGCTTCGCCTGGCAGGACGGGCGCCTGCCGGCCCGCCCGGCCGTCGCACTGCCCCTCGCCCTGGGCGGGCTGGCCGCACTGGTGGGGCTCACCGTGTTCGGTCCCTATCCGGTCAGCATGGTCGGCGTGGCGGGACAGCAGATCCAGAACACCTCACCGCCCACCCTGGCGCTGCTGGCGCTGGCCACCGCGCAGGCCGGCGTCGCGCTGCTCCTGCACGGGCCGGTCAACCGGTGGCTGCAGGGGGTGCGGCAGTGGACGGCCGTCGTCGCGGTCAACTCGGTGATCATGACGTTGTTCCTGTGGCACATGACCGCCGCCGTCCTCGGCGTCCTGGCGCTCTATCCCACCGGGCTGCTGCCCCAGGCCGCTCCCGGGTCGCTTCCGTGGGTGCTGCTGCGCATCCCCTGGCTGGCCGCGCTCGCGCTCATCCTCGGCCTGCTCGTCGCGGTGTTCGGGCCCGTGGAACGGCGCAGCGGCCCCAACGTGCCCCCGGAACGCGGCGCCGCTGCTCTGACCTTCGCCGGGATGGCCGCCGTCGTGGGCGGTCTCCTCGCCGTCGCCCTGGCAGGGCCCGGTCATCACGGCCCCGCCGGCTTCCCCACGGCGGCATTGATCGGCTATTTCGCCGGGGCCGCGCTCCTGCGGATCACGAGAAGCGGGTTCCCCGGCCGCTCCGGGCCGGGCCCCTGACGTACGAGGCCGGGCCCGCGTCCCGTCCTCTGCCCGAGGAGGCGACGCGGGCCGGGTGCGGTCACGCGCTCAGGTCACGCGGGTGCCGTTCGTGCCGACGCTCATGTCGCGGTCGAACGTGCCGACGCTCATGTCGCGGTCCAATGTGCCGACGCTCATGTCGCGGTCGAACGTGCCGACGCTCAGGTCGCGGTCGAACGTGCCGACGCTCATGTCGCGGTCGAACGTGCCGACGCTCAGGTCGCGGTCGGCCATCGCGGGGGTCGCGAACAGTGCGGCGGAAAGCGCGCCGAGCGTGACGCCCGCAGCGATCCGTGTGATTTTCACCAGTCACTCCTCTCGTGAGGGGACGTGCTCCCCGTTCACGTCTTCGAGTCTCGGCGGGCCGCGCCGGCCGGACCAGGCAGTGGACCGGACATTTGCCGGACATTGCCGCCAGGGGGCGCTCATCCGGCGCCGCTGAGCTCGTTCGGGCTGCGCGGCAGGGTGGTGCTCCTGACGACCTTCCCGGACTCGAGGTCGATCGCGTGCACCTTCCTGGTCGCCGGGTCGCTGACGTACACGTTCCGGTCGCGTACGAAGATGGCCGGGCGCGGCTGCTGCCAGTCGATCGGCTCCTTCCACTCGTCGATGACCTCGATCGACCGCACGACCTTCGCCTCGGCCGGGTCGATCACGTGCACGCGGCCGTCGGTGCCGAGCACGAGGGCCTCGCCCTGGGGCCCGCGGGCCAGGGAACGGAAGGTGTAGCTCGTCCCGAGGTCCAGCAGCCGCATCGTGCCGGCGGCGGTGTCGATGAGCGAGACCTGCGTCGGCCGCTCCAACTCGGCGTCGGGGTCCTTCTTGTAGTCGCCGAGCACGACCGGGGAGACGTCGGAGCCCGCCTGGTTGCCGATGCGGCCGTACTCGTCCGGGCTGCCGACCTTGGTGAATTCGCCGTCCTTGTAGACGAGCACGCCGTCCTCGCAGCCGACCACGACGGCCTCGTCCCGCGCGGTGGCCTCCCCGTGCACGCCGGGGCAGTTCTCGCTGCGCGCGACCTCCTTACGGTTCCTGTCGAGGACGACCAGCCCCACCCGCTTCTCCTCGGTGCCGAGGGAGACGACAAGTTCGCCGTTCTCCAACTGCAGCGCCACGCCGTGGTGGGGCGCGGCCGCCGTGTGGACCTCGCCCTCCGGCAGGCCCTCGGCCAGGTCGGCCGGGTCGAAGACGGTCACCTCGCCGGAGCCGTCGGCGAACAACACGGTGACGCCGCCGTGCCTGACGACGTGGCCCGGCTTGCTGCCCTTGAACTCGTCGGCCTTCAGCGCGGGGGTGACGGCGTCGAGCACGCGGAAGCCGGTCGCGGTGGAGACCAGCACGTGCCGCTCGTCCCCGGCGGGGTTGACCCGGTTGAACCCGGCCAGCGGGATGTCCTTGGCCAGGCGCAGGCTCCGGCCGCTGTCTCTTATACAAATCTGACGCTGCAGACGAATAGCT
>NZ_JAAAHR010000320.1:0-3942 GCF_009908215.1 Nonomuraea sp. K271
GGTGGGCCGGGGGTGGCGTTCCAGCTGCTGGTCTGCCCGATGCTCGACGACCGCAACACCACGCCGTCCAGCCTGGAGTTCACCGAGGCGGTGGGGTGGGACAGGGCCTCCAACCTCTACGGCTGGAGGGCGCTGCTCGGCGACGCGATCGGCACGGACGACGTCTCCCCGTACGCGGCCCCGGCCAGGGCGGCCGACCTAGCCGGGCTGCCGCCCACGTTCGTCGACGTGGGGGAGCTGGAGGTGTTCAGGGACGAGTGCGCCGGCTACGCGCTGCGGCTGGCGCAGGCAGGAGTGTCGACGGAGTTCCACCTGTATCCCGGGGCGTTCCACGGGTTCGACGTCGTGGTGCCCGGCACCGCGCTCAGCCGCGGAGCCGTGGAGGCGCGGGTGGCGGCGCTGGAACGGGCGCTCCACGGTTGACCCCTGGCACGCGAACCAAGCGTGCGCTAGGTTGGTTACGTGGACCTCGACTTCTCCCCGGCCGAGCGGGACTTCCGAGCCGAGGTTCGTGACTGGCTCCGCGCGCACGTGCCGCGACCGCTCCCTCCCATGGACACCGCGGAGGGCTTCGCGGCACACCGCGCCTGGGAGGCGCTGCTGGCCGGGGCGCGGCTGTCCGTCGTCTCGTGGCCCGAGCGGTACGGCGGACGCGGCGCCTCCCTCATCGACTGGCTGATCTTCGAGGAGGAGTACTGGGCCGCCGGAGCTCCCGCCCGGGTGACCCAGAACGGCATCTTCCTTCTGGGGCCGTCCCTCATGGCATTCGGCACGCCCGAGCAGCGCGACCGCTGGCTGCCGCGGATGGCGAGGGGCGACGACGTCTGGGCTCAGGCCTGGTCGGAGCCCGAGGCCGGCAGCGACCTGGCCGCCCTCACCTCCAGAGCAGAGCCCGCGCCCGGCGGCCGGCGGCTGTACGGCCACAAGACGTGGAGCTCGCGCGCCGCCCACGCCACCCACGGATTCGGCCTCTTCCGCACCTCCGGCACGCGCCACCACGGCCTCACGTACGTCATGTTCCCCATGGACGACGTCGTCGTCCGGCCGCTCGCGCAGCTCGACGGGCTGCCCGGGTTCGCCGAACTGCACTTCGACGGAGTGTTCGTGCCGGAGTCGATGGTGCTGGGCGAGCCGGGCGACGGATGGCGGATCGCGATGGCCACCACCTCGTCCGAACGCGGACTGACCCTGCGCAGCCCCGGACGTTTCCTCGCCACCGCCGATCGGCTCGTCGCGCTCGCCCGCGACGCCGACCCCGACCTCGCCGACCGGGCCGCCCGATGCTGGATAGACGCGGAGGCGTACCGGCTGCACACGTACGCCACCGCGCGGCGGCTCATGGCGGGCGAGCAAGCCGGGCCGCGGGCCAGCATGGGTAAGGTGTTCTGGTCCGAGCTGGACCTGCGCATGCACGCCCTCGCCATGGACCTGCTCGGCGACCGGGCGGGCGACACGGCCTGGCTGGACGGGTTCCTGTTCGCGCTGGCGGGCCCCATCTACGCGGGAACGAACGAGATCCAGCGCACCATCATCGCCGAACGTGTCCTCGGGCTGCCCAGGGCGGGGGTGCGGCGGTGAACTTCGGCTTCACCGGCGACCAGCTCGCCCTGGGCGCGACCGTACGCGACGTGCTGCGGGCGCACTGCCCGCCGTCCGCGCTGCGCACCGAGCGGCGGCCCGCCTGGAAACAGCTCGCCGGCCTCGGCTTCTTCGGGCTGCTGCTGCCCGCGGATTCCGGCGGCCTGGGGTTGTCGCCGGCCGACGTCCTGCCGGCGCTGGAGGAGACAGGGCGGGCGTGCCTTCCTGGGCCCGTCGTGGAGACCGCCGTGCTGGCGCCGTACCTGGTGGCGAGCCTGCCCGGCCTGGCCTCCGGCACGGTGTGCGTGAGCGTGCTGCCTCCGGGACAGGCGTACGCGCCGGACGCCGACCTGGCCGACCTGCTGGTGGTGGCGCGGGCAGGCGGCTGGCATCTGGTCCGCAAGGAGTCCGTACGCCTCGCGCCCCGCCCCGGCGTCGATCCGTGCCGGCCGCTGTTCGAGGTGGACTTCGACGTGTCGGAGGAACTGGCAGGGCCGGTCGAGTCCGCGCTGCTCGCCGTCACCGTCGCCACGGCGGCGCAGCTCATCGGAGTCGCCAGGGAACTGCTCGCGGTCACCGTCGCGTACGCGCGGGCCAGGACGCAGTTCGGGGCGGCCATCGGGTCGTTCCAGGCCGTCAAGCACCGGCTCGCGGACGTCGCCGTGGCCGTCGAGTTCGCCGCGCCCCTCGTGCACCGGGCGGCCCTCTCGGCGGGAGGGCCGGCCGGGGCGCCGCGGCCCAGCGCCGAACGGGACGTCAGCGCCGCCAAGGCCGCCGCGGGGGAGGCCGCCGGCCTGGCGGCGCGGGCGGCGCTGCAGGTGCACGGGGCGATCGGGTACACCGAGGAGCTGGATCTGCGGTTCTGGCTCGCGCGGGCCTGGGCGTTGTCCGCCGCGTACGGCACCGCGGCCGCTCACCGCGCACGCCTGCGCACCGCCGTGCTCGGCGGCGGCCCGGGGCGGTACCCGTGAAGTTCGGTGTCCCCCTCGGGCTGCTGAATCCCGCCGCGTGGAAGGACGTGGCGGTGGCCGCGGACGAGCTGGGCTTCGAGTCGGTGTGGCTGCCCGAGCACCTGGTCTTCACCACCGACCTGTCGACGGCGGGCTACCCGGGCGGCACCGCGCCGGGGATCAGACCGGGTACGCCGTTGTTCGACGCGCCCGCGTGTCTGTGCTGGCTCGCCGCGTTCACCTCCCGCGTCAAGCTCGGCACGGCGGTGCAGCTCCTCGCCCTGCGGCACCCCTTCGTGTCGGCGCGGGCGTTCGCCACGCTGGACGTCGTCTCGTCGGGACGGGCCATCTGCGGGGTCGGCGCGGGCTGGTACCGAGGGGAGTGGGAGGCGACCGGCATCCCGTTCGGCACGCGCGGGGCGCGGCTGGACGAGGCGATCGAGGTGGTCAGGCGACTCTGGAGCGAGCCGGTGGTCGCTCATTCCGGGAGGTTCTACTCATTCCCGGAGGTCGCGTTCGAGCCGAAGCCGGTGCAGAGGCGGCTGCCCGTGCTCGCGGGTGGGGAGTCGGCCGCCGCCCTGCGCAGGGCGGCCCGGCTCTGCGACGGCTGGATCAGCATGCCGCACACGATCGAGTCGATCAGGCCGCAGCTCGACCGGCTCGGGCCGGGGGTGCCCGTGACGGTGCACGCCTACGCGCTGGCCTCCCCCGACGAGGTGCCCGTCTGGGAGGTGCTCGGCGTGGAACGGCTCATCGTACGGCCGTGGACGCGCGGCCGCGACGCCGTCTCCCAGCTGGCCGCCTTCGCCGCCGACCACGGGCTCGTTTAGGGGGACGCGGTCAGGCGCGGTGGCGTCCTCTTCCGGGACGGGTGGCGCCCGCGCCTGCGAGTTGACGGCCGTCGTCGGGGCGGGTCGTCCTGCGGTGCCTGCGTCCCCTCAGCGGCAGGTCCTGCACGAACGCCTCGGCACCGCGCGCCTCGCCGGGCCGCCTGGACTGCGCGCGACCCGCAGGACCGTGCTGCCCCTGCTCCTGCCGGCCGGCGTACGGCGCCCTGGCGGGTTGCGGCGCACCGCCGGGACGGGGACCGTGGACGTCCGGCGGGCCGGGCTGCTGGCGGCGGTGGCGGCGGCCGCGCGACGGCAGGTCCGACGCGAACGCGGGCTCCTCGGCCAGCCGCTCGTGCCGCCGCCTCCGCCCGCGATAGGGCCCGCCGGACGTACGGTCCCGCCCGCTGGAGTCAGGGTCCGCACCGCTGCCGGACGTGTGGTCGGGCACGTTGCCCGAGGTGCGGCCGGGCACGCCGCCGTCGGGGAACCAGCCGGCGTTGACGGGGCTGGCGAGCGGGCCGGGCGCTCCGGCGAGGGCCGCCGTGGCCGGGGCGGGGAAGGCGTCGTGGGCGCCGGTCGGGTGG
>NZ_JAAAHR010000321.1:0-3914 GCF_009908215.1 Nonomuraea sp. K271
TGGATCTGGGTGAACACGGTCCCGATCGTCTGGTGACCAGAACGACAAGAGCCGTGTAACGAGAGATTGTTACGCACGGTTCTGTGGGAGCCCCGGGCTGAGATGCCCGGGGCGACCCGACCGGCCGTACCCCATGGTGGCCGACCGCGGCCTGGCCTGATGGCGACCAGTGCCGCTCATGGGGCGAGGCGCTGGGAGTCGATCTCAGCGCCTCACCTGTCTCGCGACAAGATCGCGCAAATGGTCGGCCATCGCCCCGGACCCGGCCATCCCCTGCATGCGCCCCCGCGCTACCCTGATCGAACAGACTTTCGGCCAGGAGGTGGTGGGAGTGACAGCGGTGCCCGCACCGCAACCGGTGAAGATCCTCCCGGACGGAACCGGCTTGCTGCACCGGCTCCGCATCCTGCCGGACGGCACCCGCGAAGCCTACGTCTCCTGGGTCGGGATCACGACCGGCTTCAAGGGCGGACTCGTCGATCACGACCCGGAATGGATCCCCGAAGTTCGTATCCGCCGCATGAGCGGCACCGACTACAGCGCTATCGACGCAGCGATCGAAGACGTCGGTACCACGCCCGGCAGCACCGGCGGCACCGCTCCTGCAACTGGCCTCGCCCGTTGCGCGCCCCCCGGGTGGCCGCCGCAGGTGCTGCCGCCGGACGACCCAGAATGGGTGCGGTCGGCAACCTCGTGGCTGCTGGACATCCTGCCGCCGGACTACCGGACCCACGCCGCCATCGTCGCGATGCCGCGCGTGCTGGCGTGGATGGCGGCGACTCACGTCGATCGCTATCAAGCGGCGACGCAGCAGGGGTATCGCACAGCCGCCGTGGACCTACGCGCTTTCGATTCGCCTGAGGTGATCGAGCAGGTGCTCGACGTGTACCGGGCGGAGAAAGATCGCCTGGCCACGGTGCGGGAGGGCATCCGAGCTGTCCGCCGGTCCCTGGCCACGCAGGCACGCTGAGCAAATCGGGTGCACGCACGACCTGGAGGCCTTGGTGCGCCTGTATCGAGTACATGCCCCTTCCCGAGATCGTGCGGGTCGTCCGGAATCCCGAGGAGCACGACCCTGGCGGCCATAAGGAAGTCGATCGAGAAGTTCGGTTATCTTTGGTGACTCCCAGTCGTACAGCAAGTACTTCAAGTAGTGTTGGCGGCTACTTGACGCACAGTATCTGGGGTCCGTACGGCATGTTGGGCAGGTCAGGTACGCCCATGGTGTGAAGATCAGCCAACGTGCCACACGTGAAAAAAGGTCATCTCGCTCTGACCTGCGAGAAGAGGCCGAGAACCCAAGATAACGATGGGGCCAGGGCGCGCGCCGCACCAGCAGTGTTGATCAACCGGGGTTGTTGGCCCGCCAGTCCTGGATCTTCTTTTGCTGGTCTTGGAAGAAGCTGCTCACCTGGTTGCCGTGTTCGGAGACGTTCGTGATTATCTTCCGATAGAAGTCGATCACATCGGCGCCCCTGTCACCGAAGAAGTCGCTGGCCTTGTCCCACGCCGCGACCAACGCGTCCCCCAGGTCGTCGTCGTCGGAGTAGGCGTCCAGGATTTGGAACAACTTATCCACTAACGCATCGGACAAGTCGTTCCACCTGCGCTTGTAATCCTCCAACTGTCTGCGGAGTAGATGTTCGAGGTCAGTGCGGGACCAATCGCCATTGAGGCACTGCTGCACAGCAGGGGGCACGACGGCCATGTTCTCGATGACTAGCTCCAGGTTGTCCGCCGCGAAGGCGTCGAGGGCTTCCCGGGCCTCGGCGGGAAGATCGGTCACCTTAGCTGTCGAGATGCGACTGGGGAGGACATGCCTCGCCGGCGGCGTGCGCCCCGCGGCGACCTCGGCCATGTGAAGCTTGCCGTGTTCGTGGATAGAGCGGACCAGATTCTCAGAGTCCGCACCGCTGAGGGCCGAGGCCATGCTGTCTCCTTTGGCTAGGTGTCAAGCCGCCGCCAGCGCGCGGCTCCGGGTTTCGCTCTCGCAGGATGTTCCGCCTTCACCCAAGCAACCCAGAAGCGATCTGTCCATCCAGCGGTCAAGCGCATCAGCCAGACTGGATGGACCTCTCGCCGATCCACCGGCGCGACAGCCGCCGCAGCCAGCCTACTTTTCTTACATGGCTTAACGACCTTCAAGCTGGTGACCAGCTACTTCGCTCAAGAACGCTAGCTAGCAATGGGACACACGTTCGAGGCAACATGGTGTGAAGATCAGCCAACGTGCCACACGTGAAAGAAAAGATCATCCCGCTCTGACCTGCAAGAAGAGGCCGAGAACCCAAGATAACGATGGGTGCAACCGTCGCCGGCATGCAGGAGGAGAGCCTTCGTGGTGGGTGGCGATGGCGGTTCCACAAGATGATCATCTGCGAAGCACGGTTGAGCCGTTCGGTGATAGCTCGCCTGGCGGTGTGCCGGACGTGGTGTGCGTGCGCCCTGAAGGCGGAGGGCTCATTGAACCTCACCGGCCGCGGCTCGGCCTGCCTCGTAGCCTTCCGCATCAGATCCAGCACCAGGCGGACGCACTGCGGATCCATGCTGGCCAGCGCGTTGATCCGTCGCTAGTCCTGTGGACCGGGACGCACACCCAGTTGGTCGAACGTGGCGACGATGAACTGCAGGTTCCGGTCACGCCGCCGCCTCGGGCAGGCTCGTCATGTGTAAGGACGCGCCGAATGGCAGGTGTCTCGCGAAGTGCTGCATGCTGGCGGGCTGGTGGTCATCGGTGGGGTGGCAAGCATGGTCAGGCATATTCCTCTGCGGTGGGTGCTGCAGGGCTTTTCTCATCGAGGAGCGCGGCCCAGAGCGATCGCCAGGCGGTGGTCGGCGCGGTGGGCGGGACTGCGCTCCAACTGGTCGACGTGCAGGTAGGCCTGCGTAGTGCGGGGGTCAGCGTGGCCGAGCAGGGCCTGGACGACGTCGAGGGGCTCGCCGGCCTGCAGCAGCGCGGTGGCCACGCTGTGCCGGATGGAGTGCAGGCTGAGCGTGCGCGGGTCGGGGATGCCGACCTTCTCGGCCAGGCGCTGAACGAGCGCCAGCACGTAGGAACGCTGCAGCGGCAGCCCGGTGCGGGTGACGAACAGCGGCCCGGGCGCGGTGCCGCGCTCGGCCAGGTAGGCGTCCAGCAACTGGCCGGTGGTGGCGGCGATGACGACGCGGTGGTCACGGTCGCCTTTGGCCGGCAGTGTGAGGATGCGCTGGGCGCCGGCATGGCCGAGCGCGTCCACCTGGACGCCAGTCAGCTCCGAGATCCGGCAGGCGGTGCCCTTGAGGAGGGCGACGACGGCGGCGGTGCGCGCGCTCTCGTGCTCGACGGCGTAGGCAACGAGGTCGTCGAGCTGGGCCTCGGTGAGATGCCGGGTGGCCTTGCTGCGCCGTTTGGGCAGTTCCATCCCGTCGAACGGGTTGACCGTGGCGGCCTCGGCACGGATGAGGTAGCGGTACCAGCTCGACAGCGCCGACAGGCGGCGGCGCCGGGTGCCGGGCTCGTAGCCGGCGTGCCGCATGGCGGCGGCGAACAGGTCGGCCTCCAGATAGGGCACGGCCGTCAGGTCGAGGCCGCGGGCCTGCATCCACCACAGCCACCAGGAAGCCTCCTTGATGTAGGCCTGCTGGGTGCGGGGGGAGGAGCGGCGCTCCGACAGCAGCCAGCCCGCGGTGGCGGCCAGTACCTGCTGTCCGGCCTGGGCGGTGCGCAGCAGCTCCGCCAGGCTCGCCGCGTCGCGGGCGGGCGGGGAGGTCCCCTTGGGCGGCAGCTGGACGGGCAGGCGGGTGAGCGGGATCAGCTCGGCGAAGTCCTCGCCGTCGTCCTCATCCTGGGCGGTGGCCGGGCTGTCCAGAATGAGGACGCCCGAGCCGGTCAGGGCGACCAGATCGTCGCGTGGGTCATCGGCGGAGGCGGGGGA
>NZ_JAAAHR010000322.1:0-3826 GCF_009908215.1 Nonomuraea sp. K271
AGAGTCAAGGCGCTCAAGAGGAGCCGATACGGCCGAGCCAAGTTCGACCTTCTCAGGAAGATCATCCTCTGCGCCCCTTGAACGTGCTCACGATCAGTGACGCCGCCACACAAAGATCGCCAGAGCCGATCTCGTTGAGCGCGTTGACGACGTCGCGCGCGGACTCCAGCTCGGCCTCGTTGGCGACATGCTCCCGCCGTCGTTCCTCCTGCTCGCCCTTCAGCCGATCGATGTCCAGACGCTGATGCTGCAGGCGGCGATGGGCGTCTTCGAGTGCGGCGAGCGCGGCAAGCTCGCCTTCGATCTGGTGCACCGCCGCTGACGCGGCGGCGAGGGCGTCCGCGTACGGCGAGACGGGCTCCTTGAGGAACTGGTTGAAGCCGTCGTGAACGCGCTTGGCGGCGGCGTGCGCGGCGTCGGCCCGCTGCTTCGCCGTGCCGACCTCGCCGTGAGCCGCGGCCAGATCGGCCTTGACCGTCTCGCGGATGGTCATCAGCATCTGCCGCTCCTGCGGGTCCACCGTGCCGGGGTAGCGCTGCGTGCACAGAGAGCAGTGATCGGGCAGGACGGGACGCTCGGCGATGCTCGACTTGCACAGGGGACACGCCGGCTGCACCAGGCCCAACGGCGGCGGGTGGTCAGCAGCACGCGCCTCCGTCTCCGCCAGGGCGAGCAGCGCTTGGTCGAGCTCCTTCATCCTGGCCTGCAGCCGGTCGTGGGCGAGTCGCTTCCGGTCCAGCTCCGTCTCGGCCGCCGACACCTCCTTGCGCGCACCGGAGAGCTCGTCGCGGTAGGAGTCGAGGGCCTTATCGGCCGCACGGGCGTCGTTGCGCATCTGCGCGAGCCGGGCGCCGGCCAGGTCGCGCTGCTGTGTCAGGGTTGCGATCCGCTCCTGAAGATCAGAATGGTTCGTGTGCGGGGAGGCGCTCAGGAACTTGTCGACGGTGCCGGCCCGGCTGCGGCTTCGCTCGATCTGGTTGTCCACTTCGCGGATCGTGCTGGCCCTGCGTTCGAACGCGGGCGTGGTGAGGTTGAGCAGGAGCCTCGCCACGATGAGGCGTTCCTCGTCGTCCCGCGGGTCGCGGATGATCTGGTTGTCGATGGCGCTTTGACGGATGTAGCAGTAGGGCAGAAGCGCGTTGGCGAAATCCAGCTGGCGGTTGCCGGACAGCCTGACGGCGGCGAAGGCGTCGTCCAGGCCCAGCTGGGCCAGCAGCCAGTCCGACAGCGTCAGGCGGCCCTCCTCTGCCTTAACTGGGAAACGTCCCTCCAGGGTGCCGCCCGCGTCGTAGACCGTGACATGGGTGTGCTCGCTGCGGCTGCGCCGCAGCGTGTACGTGCTGGTGCCGAGACGGACGCGCAGCTCGACATCGGTGAGCTGAGTGTGGACCGCTCCACGAAAGGCCCGCACATCGCGCCCCAAGGCGTAGGCGATGCAGTCCAGCATCGAGCTCTTTCCGGTGTCCACAGGGCCGACGATGGCCACGACCGGAGCGTCAAGTTCGTAGGGCGCCTGCCAGCCGAGCGCCGTACCGATCCGCAGAGCCAGCAGGTGAATCACGGTGGACACATGTCCTCCTTCGGAGACACGGGCATCGCCGCGCTCCCTCGGCCATGCGGCGGCACCGCTCGGTCCCTTGAGCGCTCGGGCAATTTCGTGGCACGTGACCTGGTGGCCCCCCAGCGCTCAGGTCGCGCCGATCAGGCTAAAGGAGTACGTGCCCGGGCGGCAACGGGAATGAGGCAATCGCCCCGACCGGCGAGCAGCAGCGTCACCCGGATCCTGTCACGTCAGGTAGAGTGGCGAATCACGTAAGCGTGAAAGCGAGACGGGAGAAGGGAGGGGACCATCATGACGAGCTCGGGCAGCGGCGCCGGCTCCGCCGACGACATCGACGCGCTGGTCTCCTCGCTGCGCGCCGTGGTCGAGGCGTTCGACCACGCCCGCACCTTCGGGCTGCCGGTGGCCGTGCCCGACCCGCTGTACCAGGCCTGCCTGGAGGTGGTGACCCGGCACGATCGTGACCCGGACCCGGGGCGGCACGACCGTCCCCAGCGAGCGGTCGAGGCGGCCCCCTCGCCACGCCCCGGCCGGCCCGCTGCGGCTGTTTCCCGCGACGCGGGCAAGCGGGCCGGGCCGAGGGGGGAGCGCGTGTCCGCCGAGGACGTCCCCTTGCGCCGGCTGGTCTGGCAGGTGATCGATGCGGACCAGGACTTCACCGTCGCCGACGTGGTGCAGCGCCTTGAGGCCTTGGGCGCCCCCTGGCCAGCCAACCGGGTCAGCAACGCGCTGGGTTACTGGGTGACCCGCGGGCGCCTGCACCGCGAACGCAAGGGCGTCTACCGCTGCCGCTCCCAGCGTCCCGTCGAAGACCTCCATCACGAGGAGGCGCAGTCCACCGATGCTGCGCCTGACGACAACCATGCCGAACAGGTATGGGGAAAGGAAGGTACCCACACCCGTGTCCAAGCCCCGAAGAGGAAAGCGATGTAATGCGCGACGCCGCGCGGCACCGCAGAGACGACAGTCGCGCAAACGACAGAGGAGCTCCGCATCACCAGGCGGCCACCTGGTGGGAGCTCCCCGCCGCAAGATGTCCCCGTCTCAACTAAGGACCATCTTCGATCATAGCAGGCGGTTCACCGAGAATCCAACATTCTACCTGCTGCGATGCCTCACGATCCTCCAATGGATCATCCGCATGTGGCAGCTGCTCCCGCCCGAAGTGCGCAGTGCGCTCATCCGAGTACTGCACCTGTCCTGATCTCGCCTGAGTCAGAGGGAGCCGTCGTCGCGGGGGCCGGCATGCCGGCCCCCGCGACTGGCGCCCGGGCCGAGACGCACACCGCTCCTCCGCTGTTCGCAGCCGTTCGCTCGTTCGTCCCCATCTTGGTCTGGGGGCTGAGGCGGCATCTTCTTGCGCTTTTGCACGCCCAACCTTAGACGTTTCGCCCGGTCATCGACTCGACGTACCGCTTTAGGTCGGCGACGCTGATGTCCGTGAGCAGAGCCGTCTCGGTGTGGCCGCCGTACTTCATCTGGTCAGCTCGAAGCGCTCTGGGGATCCCCTGGCCACGGACCCACGCTTTGATTTGCCGCTCGAACGCCCAAGCGTCTCTGGTGAGCTCGAAATCCCAGCGTGCGACCTGCTTCCAGCCTTGGGAGACATGTTGGCTCACGCGCTGTTCGAGATTGGCAATACCCCACTTCAGAACTTGATGGCCGTCATGCACGACCAGATAGAGGTAGCCGGGCTGTGCGGGGTCAATGCCACGTCGCGCGCAGGTGGAACAGCCTCCTCGGCCGGCACGGATGTTGTGCAGCATCGGCCCCGGGTCCAAGACCGTTTCACAGACCATGCAGCGCGACTTCCATGGGATGTACGTGCCCCCGGGATAGGGCGTGAGAGGTTCGAGTGCCTTCTCCAGCATGCTGGCAAGGGCTTCGTCAGCATCCAGGCGCAGTGCGCCGGCGATCTTGTCGGATCGACACGACCAGCACTGGTGTCCTCTCATACGAACTTTGGCGTAGGTCGGTGTTCCGACGTGGCCGCAGTGCCGGCACCGGGAGAGCCAGGGCCGCAGCGTTCCCGGATATTCGACAAGAGGATCGAGACCGGCTCTGATCATCAAGGCGCGTGCGCTTTCATCGGTAATGTCCCGGCCGGCGCAGCGGGAGCAGCCAGAGCCGCCGACTTGTGTCGACGGCGCGTGAATACTGACCCCATGGCGACGGCCGAAATCTGACCCCCTCGTGCAGTTCACTCTGGAGGGTGATCAAGGTGGAGGACTGGGCGGAGATCCGCCGGTTGCACCGGGCCGAGGG
>NZ_JAAAHR010000323.1:0-3749 GCF_009908215.1 Nonomuraea sp. K271
CGCGTGCGGCCGCCGGAGGACCGGGCACGGCGGCCGTGGCCGTCGGGGTGACCGCGCTGGTCGTGGTCGTGGCCGTCGCGCTCGTGTGCGCCTGGCCGTGGATCGACGGGCTGCTCACCTCGCCGGGAACCGAGTCGGGCGGGCTGCGCACGCAGCTGAACACGTGGGTGCCCGCGATCGCCGGCGCGCTGGTCTCCGTGGGCGTCGCCTACCTGGCGGCGCTCGGCATCGGCGGCCTGCGCCCGCTGGGGGCCATGAGCGAGTGGCTGCTGCTCGCGTTCGCACCCTGGTTGTTCGCCGGTACGGGCGTGTTCGCCGTCGCCAACTGGCAGAACATGCGCAACCTCGGCCTCATCGACACGTTCGCCGCGCTCGTCCCGCCCCTCCTCGTGAGCGTCCCCGCGCTGCTCGTGCTCACGTTGTTGTGCAAAGGGCTGGCGGAGCGGGCCGGCGGCGACTTCTTCAGCGGCGTGTTCCTGCCCTCGCTCCCCATGGCCGGGATCCTCGCCGGCGCGGTCGCGCTGGTGAACGCCCAGGACCTGCTCTGGCCGCTGCTCGTCGCCCAGCAACCGGAGTCGTTCACCGCACCCGTCGCCCAGGCGGCCCATCTCGGCGCGTACACCGCCGCCTCACCTGACGTCGGCGCGGCCACGCCGCCGGTCGTCGTCGCCGTCGCCCTGGCCGCCGTCGTGGCCGCCCAGCTGCTCTATCTCGACAGGCTCGCCCTCACGGCAGACGGTTCGCGAACGCGCACGCCCTCCGCATAAGTTGGCTGACTGTGGAGATACGCGACCTCACCCCTGACGACCTCGACGACGCCCTTGACCTTCGCAGACGCGCCTTCGGCCCGCTGCCGCCACAGAACAGGGAGCGGTGGCGACAGGCTGTGCTCCCCAACCTCGGCGAGGGCCGCTACCTGGGCGCCTTCGACGGCACCAGACTGACCGCCACGGCGCGGCTGCGCGGGTTCACCCAGTGGTGGCACGGCAGGCCGCAGCCGATGGCCGGCATCGCCGGGGTCACCGTGGCGCCGGAAGACCGCGGCCGCGGCCTCGGCACCACGATCATGCGCGCGGTCGTCGAACGCGGCAGGGCGTTCGGGGACGCGATCTCCGCGCTCTATCCGGCCACCACCGGCATCTACCGCTCGCTCGGCTACGAGCACGCCGGGGCCCAGCACAGCGTGCGGATGCCGGCCGAGCTGCTGCGCCAGATCAGGCCGTCCGGCGCCGTCAAGCTCCGCAGGATGGGTCCGGGCGACGTGGGGGAGGTCGTCTCCATCCTGCGCCGCGTGCACGGCGCCGCCCGCGCCGGCGGGCCGATCTCCTGGGACGAGCACACCTGGAGCCAGTGCCTCGGGGACGAGGACGACTTCCTCTACCTCGCCGACGACGGTTTCGTCGTCTATCGCTGGCACGGCGAGGACATGCTGGTCGACAGCCTCGTCGCGGGGTCCGGGGAGACGCTCAGGGCGCTGTGGGGCGTGGTGGGCAGCGCGTCGTCGATCGCGCGGGACGTCGTCGCGCACGTGGCTCCCGACGACCCGGTGTTGTGGTTGCTGCGCGAGCGGACGATCGAGCAGGTCACGCAGCGACGGTGGATGTTCAGGGTGCTGGACGTCGTCGCCGCGGCCGAGCGCAGGGGATACCCGGCGCACCTGTCCGGCGAGGCCGTCGTCACCGTGGACGACCCCCTGGGAGGGGGCGGCACGTGGCGGCTGGAGTTCTCGGGCGGCTCGGCCGCGGTCACCCCTGCCGGGCAGCCGGGGGTGAGGCTGAGCATCAACGGCTTCTCCGCCCTGTACGCCGGGATTCCGGCGGCCACATTGCGGCTCAGCGGGCTCATGTCCGGAGATGAGCGATACGACGAGACACTCGACGCCGCCTTCGCCGCCAGGCCGTACATGCTGGAGGACTTCTGACGGGCGTTTCCCGGTGCGCGGCCACCGCGGGCGGAGTAGAGTCTCGTGCCGAACAGATGTTCGGCGTATACGGGAGGGCATGCCGGTGCGGGTCATGGGCGTCGATCCGGGGCTGACCCGGTGCGGGCTGGGCGCTGTCGAAGGGCGTCCGGGCGCGCCGCTGACGCTCGTGTCGGTCGGGGTGGTGCGCACCGGCGCCGACGAGGAGCTCGGCGCCCGGCTCGTCGGCATCGAGGCCGGGATCGAGAAATGGCTCGACGACGTGCGTCCCGACGCGGTCGCGGTCGAGCGCGTCTTCAGCCAGCACAACGTACGCACCGTCATGGGCACGGCGCAGGCCGCGGGGATCGCGGTGCTGTGCGCGGCCCGGCGCGGGCTCCCCGTGGCGCTGCACACGCCGTCCGAGGTGAAGGCTGCCATCACCGGCAGCGGCACGGCCGACAAGAAGCAGATCGGCGCCATGGTGACGCGGCTGCTGCGGCTCGCCGAGATGCCCAGGCCCGCCGACGCCGCCGACGCGCTCGCCCTGGCCATCTGCCACGTCTGGCGCGGCGGCGCCCAGCACCGCCTCGCCGCGGCCCTCGCCAAGGCCACCAAGAAGGGGCCCGGGTCGTGAGGGCCCTGGAGCCGCACCGGGCGTCGTTCCGGTCCAGGCGGCAGACTCTGACGGGCCGGCCCTCTCGATGGCCGCGCGTTCCCGCTCGCGGCGGGGTGGTTCGAGCGCCGGCGCCACCGGCCGTGTGCGGCGGGCCGGCTGTTGCGACCGTCGGTCGTCTTCTTCGTCCGCGGAAACAGGCGGTTCGGGCACGCCGGGCCGTCCTCGCCGTTCGCGACGCGGGGAGGGGCAGACCTGCGGGGCGGAAGGTTCAGCGCGGCGCGCGACATTCTGCGGCAGAGGGCGGGGTTGTGATCGAAGTGAGGACAGGAGGCGTGTGGTGATCGCGTCGGTGGCGGGAAAGGTGACGGCGATCGCGCCCGACGGAGCCGTGATCGAGGTCGGCGGCGTCGGGATACTCACCCACTGCACCCCCGGCACGCTCGCCACGCTCCGCGTCGGTGAGGAGGCGCGCCTGGCCACGTCGCTCGTGGTGCGCGAAGAGTCCCTCACGCTGTTCGGCTTCGCCACCGACGACGAGCGGGCGGTGTTCGAACTGCTGCAGACGGCCAGCGGCGTCGGGCCGAAGCTGGCACTGGCGATGCTGGCCGTGCACACGCCCAACGCGCTGCGGGTGGCGGTGGCCGCCGCCGACCTGAAGGCGCTGACGCAGGTGCCGGGCATCGGGCAGAAGGGGGCGCAGCGCATCGTGCTGGAGCTCAAGGACCGGCTCGGCACGCCGGAGGCGGCGGTCGACGCCGCGCTCAACGGCGAGCGGAAGGCGGCGGCCTGGCGCGAGCAGGTGCATTCGGGGCTGGTGGGGCTCGGCTACTCCGGCAAGGACGCCGACGAGGCGATCGCCGCCGTCGAGCCCGACGCCGAGGCCGAGCTCGCCGCCGGCCGGCAGCCGCGCGTGGCCCCGCTGCTGAAGGCCGCGCTGCGCTCGCTGAGCGTGCAATGAGTCATTACGGCAAAGCCGGCGTCACCGCACGCGCCGACGTGGCTTGCCGCCCGTCATGGCCGGTCGTGAAGGCTCACGTGGTGCCCGCCGTGACGAGCGGACCGTGGACCGGCTTCCGTGGTTCAGGGGCGACCGGGCCGTCTCTCGTGGACGATGGTCGGTCGGGGTGTGGGGCGCCGGGCGGGCATGGTGGTCCTTCGGGGCGTGCGGTGACCGGTGGGACCGCCGCTTCCGGAGCGGACGGTGTGCCCGATGGGGGCGCGGGATTCGAT
>NZ_JAAAHR010000324.1:0-3595 GCF_009908215.1 Nonomuraea sp. K271
CGTTCCAATCTGCCCGACCCGGGGCCGGGCGACGCGCTCGACACCTCGCCCGACGCCGCCACGGAGCGGCTGACGCAGGTCGCCGAGTCGCTGCTGGGCGACGCCTCCCGGGTGGCGCTGGCCGACGTGCTCGGCTCCGACTGGCCGTCCGCGCGGCGCGTGCTCGCCGACCTCACGACGCTCGACCTGCGGCCCGAGCTGCCTTACCGGCTGAGGTGGTCCGGCGCGCTCACGATCGACCCGGAGCGCGAGCCCGCCTGGCTGTCCCACGGCTATCTGGAGCGCGCCCGATGAGCGCGGCGGACGACGCGGCGATGGCGCACGTGAGGGCGCGGTCCGGCGGGCCGCTGTGGCTCGGGGCCGGGGCCGCCGCGCCCGCGGGCATGGCACGCCTGACCCGCCCCGACGCCACCGGGCAGGCGCTACCGGTGTGGCCCGACGGGGTGACACCGTCCCTGCTGGACGAGCACCAGGTCGCGGCCCTGGCCGTGGAGCGCTCCGGCGAGACCCGGCGGGTGCTGGCCGCCGTGCTCAAGTGCTGCTGGAGCGACCATTCCGCAGACCCGTGGCCGGGCCGGCCGGCGCCGGTGGAGCTGGTGCTCGACACCTACCGCGCGCTGATCGGCCGTACCGACGACCTGATGCGCAACTGGGCGATCGGCGCGCTGCGGCGCCTGCACGACTCGGCGTGGGTCGTCATGGACGACGGCGTCGTCTCCCTGGGCCCGCGCTGCGCCCTCTGGCCGGTCACGTCGCACGCCCAGCTGCAGGAGCTGGTGCGACGGCTGCCCGAGCCCGAGCGGCCCGAGCTGACCGTGGTGCGCGACGCCGACATCGTGGCCGCCGCCGAGAGCACGCCGACGCCGGCGGCTGCGGGGCCCGGTGGGCGGGTCGAGGCGGGCGCGGCGGAGTTCGACGACCTGCTGGGCGGCTACGACGAGCGGCGGCGGGCGGAGCTGGTGGCGGCGTTCGTGGTGGTGGAACACGCGGCCGAGCCGGTGCAGGAGGCTCGTTTCGCCGCCCTGCGCGACCCGGCGCTGCGGCACACGCTGGGCGAGATGCTGGACCGGCGCGGCCGCACGCTGATCCAGCACCGCGAACGCTGGATCTCCGGCTACGCCGACACCTACGCCACCGCCCTGGCCGCCTCGGGCCGGCGGCCCGAGGCGGCCGGCGACGGCGACGTCACGGATCTTGGTGAGAGCGCCGCCAGGGAGACCCGGGACGAAGCGGCACAGAGCACGGCCGCCCCGGACGACGCCGCCCACGATGCCGTGCCCTCGGGGGCCGCGATTCACGGCGAGACGGTCCGAGCGGACCGCGCGCAGGAGGCCGTTCCCGGGGCGGCGGCGGTGGGCCGGGCGAAGGCGGTCGCGGGCAGGGGCAACGGTCCGGCGGGGGCGCGGCTCGGGGTGAGCGAGCGCGCGGTGCTGACGCTCGTCCTGGTGCATTCCGTGGCGATCCCGAGGGCCGAAGGGCTGCTGCCCGAGGACTCCTGGCTCTCACCGCATCCCACGCCGGTCGACGAGCTGCGCCGCCACACCCAGCTGCCGATCGGCGAGCTGGAGGCGGCGTTGCGCACGCTGCGGCACGCGGGGCTGCTGGGCCAGGTGAAGGCCGGTGAGGAGGCGGGCGGCTACGTGCCGGGGCCGCAGTTCCACCGGCTCACTCCGGCGGCCCGGCGGCGTCTGCAGGAAGAACTCATCCTGGCGGCCGGCCCTAGCACCCCGCTGGCGACGGCCGTACGCGCGCGCAGGTCGGCACAGTGACGGCGGCCGGGCGCCGGCAGGTCAGCATGGCCGGGGCCGCCGGGCGTGTGCGCGGGTCGGCGCAGTGAAGATGACGGATGGAAGGGTAACGGGGGTTCGAGTGTCGTCGCAGGTGGAGAACGTCGTCGGGGACCGCGTGCCGATCGCCGTGCAAGTGGTCAACATTTCGCGGCTGTCGACCCATCCGGTGCCCACCGTGCCCGGCACGCTCATCGTCGTGGCCGGTGCCGGACCCAAGGACTCCAACGGAGCGGGCAAATCATCATTCATCGCCTCTATCACGGCGTTGCTCGGTGACGAGCAGTGGCGGTTCGCGTCCGGTGCGAAGGCGGTGTCCGAGCTGCTGTTCAACGCCGAGCTGGCCAGCGGCGCCGGTGCCCGTCAGTGGGCGAGCGCCGATCACGGCTACATCGTGGGCGTGTTCGCTCCGCCCGGCATGGACGGTTTCGCGCCGGCGGAGCACAGCGCCGCCCCGACGGCCCACGACGCGACGGCCGAAGCGGCCGCGCCTCAGGGGGTGGTGCCCGAGGGGGTCGTGCCCGAGGGGGTGGTGCCCGAGGACGGCGCGTTCGTGCTGGAAGGATCCGGGGCGAGCGCGGAGTTGTTCGAGGTGCCCGACACCTCCGGCGGGGCGCTCACCGTGTGGCTCAAGGTCAACCAGGAGGCGCCGCACCTGGAGATCAGGTGGCGGGAGGGCGTGCACCTGGCGGCGTCCCCGTCCGAGGCCGAGCGGGTGGCCCGCGCCGACGAGATCTGGGCGTCGCTGCCGAAGTCGGCCGGGCGGCGCGACGTCGTGGCCCGCGACCTGACCAAGGTGCTCTACGGCGACCGGGTCAGGTGCGTGTCGTTCCTTTCCACGTCCGTACGCAGCAAGGTCGCCACCAACCTGCTCTCCCAGCCGCTCAACGAGATCTCCCCCGAGCGGGTCTTCGAGGCCATCGCCGCGCTCACCGGGCTCGACGCCGAGCTGGAGCAGGAGCGGGAGGCCCGGCGCGACGAGCACGCCAGGCGGGTGCGCGCGACGCAGGCGGCCGACCGGCTGGCCGAGTTCGGGTCGGAGTCGAAGGCGTTGCTGACCACGTTCGACCGGCGCGACCAGGCCAGGGTACGCCTGGCGGACGCCTTGCGGTGCTGGCGGGGCTGGCAGGCGCGCAAGCTCGCCGACGCGGCGGGCAAGGACGACGTGCTGGCCGCCGACCTCGAGCGGCACCATGCGGCCGGCGAGGCGGCCGCCGAGTCGATCGCCATGGTCAAGGCGGAGATCACGACCCTGCGGGAGGACGCCCTCGACCGGCAGGTCTTTCAGGCGCGCAAGGAACTGGCCGCGATGCAGGCGCGCGCCGCGAAGCTGGACGCCGACCGCGCGGTGACGGAGAACTCCGCCGACGAGTTGCGGGGGCTGGTCCCGGCGCTGGAGGAGAGCCGCAGATTCGCGGACGGGCGTGACGTGCCCACGGCCGAACGCGAACTTCGAGAGGTGCGGCTGCGGCTCAACGAGGCGCTCAAGGCGCTCGGGGTCGCCGACCAGGAGGTGTCGTCCGCCCAGGCGGCTCTCGACGACGCCGAGGGTGGCCCGGCGGCGGCCCAGCTCGACGCGCTGACGGCGGCGGGCATCGGCGCGACGGGGCTGCTCGACGCCCTCGACGTCGCCGAACAGGCCCGCGACTCCGCGAGCCCCGTCCACAGGCCCGGCCGTGAGCTGGTCCGCGACCCCGGCCAAGAGCCCGTCCAGAAGCCCGGCCGTGGCGAGCAGGCGGCTCAGGCGTCCGCCCAGCAGACGGCGCCGGACGATGCCGGAGGGCTGGGCGCCGCGCTCAAGGCGCGCT
>NZ_JAAAHR010000325.1:0-3491 GCF_009908215.1 Nonomuraea sp. K271
CATTCGGAGCCGTCAACCCATTACTCGCACCATCCTGATTCACCGCACTACCACGCACCACCGCCAACACCCGATGCCCGTTACGCTCCGCATCCGACAACCGCTCCACCAGCAGCACACCGACGCCCTCGCCCCAGCCGGTGCCGTCGGCGTCGGCGGAGAACGCCTTGCACCGGCCGTCGGGCGACAGGCCGCGCTGGCGCGAGAACTCGACGAACGTGCCGGGCGTGGCCATCACGGTCACGCCGCCCGCCAGCGCCATGTCGCACTCCCCCGACCGCAGCGCCTGCGCCGCCCAGTGCAGGGCGACGAGCGAGGAGGAGCAGGCGGTGTCCACGGTCACCGCCGGGCCTTCCAGCCCGAACGTGTACGACAGGCGGCCGGACACGACGCTGCCGGAGTTGCCGGTGGCGATGAGCCCTTCCAGCTCCGTGGGCACGGTCGTGAGGTGGGCCGCGTAGTCGTGGTACATGACGCCGGCGAACACGCCGGTCCTGCTGCCGCGCAGCGCGGTCGGGTCGATCCCCGCCCGTTCGATCGCCTCCCACGACGTCTCCAGCAGCAGCCGCTGCTGCGGGTCCATCGCCAGGGCCTCGCGCTGCGAGATCCCGAAGAACGCCGGGTCGAACTCGCCCGCGTCGTGCAGGAAGCCGCCGCGCTTCGTGTACGTGGTGCCCGAATTGTCGGGGTCCGGATGGTACAGCCGGTCCAGGTCCCACCCGCGGTCGGAGGGGAACTCGCCGATCGCGTCCGTACCGGCGCTCACCAGCCGCCAAAGGTCCTCCGGCGAGAGCACGCCGCCCGGGTAGCGGCAGGCCATGCCGACGATCGCGATGGGCTCGTCGTTCAGCGGCGTCCTCGCCGCGGTGACGGCCGTGGCCTCGGACACGGCTCCCGTAAGCTCCGTCTCCAGGTAGTCGGCGATGGCTCTCGCGTTGGGGTAGTCGAAGACCAGCGTGGCGGGAAGGCGCAGGCCGGTGCCCGAGTTGAGCTGATTGCGAAGTTCGACGGCCGTGAGGGAGTCGAAGCCGAGCTCCTGGAAGGCGCGGTCGGGCTCCACGGCCTCCATGGAGGCGTGACCGAGAACCTTCGCGACCTCCTGGCGGACCAGCTCCAGCAGCACCCTGCCGCGCTCGGCCTCTTCCAACCCGGCGAGCCGGCGGGCCAGCCCGGATCCGGCCGCGCGGGGCTGCTGACGTGCCGACCCGCGTACGAGGCCGCGCAGCAGCGCGGGAAGCTCCGCGCCCCTGCTGCGCAACGCCCCGGCGTCGATCCGCAGCGGCACCAGCGCCGCCGCGCCCGAGCCGCACCCCGCGTCGAACGACGCCAGCGCCTCATCCACCGTCAACGCCGGCAGGCCCTGCCGCCGCATCCGCTCGAAGTCGGCCTCGCTCAGCCAAGCGCTCAGCCCTGTGTCGGTGTCCCACAACCCGAACGCCAGCGACGTCGCCACCAGCCCTTCGGCGGCCCGCACCTGAGCGAGCCCGTCGAGGAACACGTTCGCCGCCGCGTAGTAGGCCTGCCCCGCCGCGAGGACGGAGCCGCCGGCGGACGAGAACAGCACGAACGCCGACAGGTCGAGGTCGCGAGTCAGCTCGTGCAGGTGCCAGGCGGCGTCGGCCTTCGGCCCGAGCACCCCGTCGAGGCGCTCCACCGACAGCGACCCCACCAGCCCGTTGTCGCCCACGCCTGCGGCGTGCACGACGCCGCGCAGCGCACGCTCATCGGGGATGGACGCGATCAGCGTGGCGAGGGCGTCGCGGTCGGCCACGTCACAGGCCGCCACGGTGATCTCGGCGCCGAGCTCGGACAGCTCGGCGACCAGCTCGGCCGCGCCCGGAGCCTCGGCCCCGCGCCGGCTCACCAGCAGCAGGTTCCTGACGTCGTGCTCGGTGACCAGGTGGCGGGCGACCAGTGCGCCAAGGCCGCCCGTTCCGCCGGTGACCAGGACCGTGCCGTCCGAGCCGAACACCGGCTCCTGCCGCTCCAGGCCCCTGACCCGGCTCAGCCTCGGAACCAGCACCCGGCCGCTCCTGACGGCCGCCTCCGGTTCCCTCGCGGCGACCACCGACGCCACGGCGGCCCACGACTCGGCGCTGCCGTCCACGTCCACCAGCACGAACCGGCCCGGGTTCTCCGCCTCGGCCGCCCGTACCAGACCCCACACCGGAGCCACCGACACGTCGACGCGATCACCGTCGTCCACGGCCACCGCACCCCGCGTCACCACCACCAGCCGCGACGACGCGAACCGCTCGTCGGCCAGCCATTCCTGGACGGCCGTCAGCACGTGAGCGGTGGCCCGCCGCACCGCGGCGGGGACGTCGTCGCCGAGCTCGGCGGCGGGGCACTCCACGTACGCCCACTCGGGCATCGCGTCGGTGCCCCTCAGCGAGGCCAGATTCGGGTACTCCTCGTCGCCGGCGGCGGGAAGCTCGGCCGGCTCCGTCCAGGTCACCTGGTAGAGGGTGTCCAGGTTGCCTGCGGTGAGGTCGGTGGACAGGGCACGCAGGGTCAGCGCGTCGATCTCGGCCACCGGAGCGCCGCTGTCGTCGGCGATGCTCAACACGATGCTGGCATCCGAGGAGCCGCGACTGACCTTGACCCGCAGGCCCGTCGCCCCGGCAGCGTGCAGCGACACCCCGCTCCAGGCGAACGGCAGATACGGCCGCCCCTCCGCACGCGGAACCAGATCACCCAGCGCCGCGGCATGCAACGACGCATCCAGCAACGCCGGATGCAACCCAAACCGGCCCGCCTCCACATGCCCCTGCTCCGGCAAGGCGATCTCGGCGAACACCGCCCCCTCGTGCTGCCAGGCCGCCACCAATCCCTGGAACAGAGGGCCGTAGTCCAGACCCATCGCCGCCAGGTCCTCATACAGATGCTCGACATCCACCGGACTGGCACCGGCCGGCGGCCACTGCCCCACACCGGCAACCGGCCGCCCGCCCTCTTCGATCAGCACGCCTTGCGCGTGCAACGTCCACTCACCCTGACCCTCACGCGAATACAGGCCCACCTGACGGCCACCCGACTCATCGCACGGCCCGGCCACCAACTGGACATCCACACCCGGCCCGTCAGACACCACCAACGGCGCCCGCATGGTCAACTCCGCCAGCCGCGGGTACCCCACTTCCTGACCGGCCCGCAACGCCAGCTCCACCAACGCCGCACCCGGCACCACCACCCGGCCATCCACCTGATGATCGGCCAGCCACGGCTGGGCCGCGAGCGACAACCGGCCGGAGAAGACCACCGACTCGCCGCCGGCCACCTCGGTCACCGCGCTCCACAGCGGATGCTCGATAGCGCCCAGTCCGGCCGCGCCGACGTCCTGCGACTCCAGACTGGCCGGCACCCAGAACCGCTCGTGCTGGAAGGCGTACGTGGGCAGGTCGACGAACCGGCCGGGAGTCAGGACCTTCGTCCAGTCCACAGCGATCCCCTGCACATGCAGCCGGCCCAGCGCCTCCATCAACGCGCGG
>NZ_JAAAHR010000326.1:0-3397 GCF_009908215.1 Nonomuraea sp. K271
CTCCCGACCCGCTCCGTTTCCGCGGCACGTTCGACGGCCCGGCGACACCACCCGTCCCTTCCGGGGCCGCGGCCGGCGAGCGTGAGGGCCCGACGGCGGCAACCGCTCCCTCCGGCCCGGCCGGTGCCACGGCCGGCGAGCGTGGGGGTGCGGCGGCTCGTGTGGTCGTGGAGTTGCGGGACGTACGGGTCGGTGATCGGTTGCGGGTGGACGTGCTGACGATCAGGGCAGGTGACCGCCTGCTGGTCAGTGGCGCCAACGGCGCGGGCAAGTCCACGTTGCTGCGGACCATCGCCGAGCACGCCGGGTGCAGGGTCGGGTTCCTGCCGCAGGATGTCGCGTTCGATCCGGATCAGAGCGTGCTGGACGCGTACGGCGCCGGCTATCCCGACGAGCGCCGGGACGCCCTGCTGGCCACCGGCCTCTTCCGGCCGCACACCCTCGACCAGAAGGCAGGCGCCCTGTCGGTCGGGCAGCAGCGCAGGCTGGCGCTGGCCAGGCTGCTGGGGCGGGAACACGACCTGCTGCTGCTCGACGAGCCGACCAACCATCTGTCGCCGGTGCTGGCGGAGGAACTGGAGCAGGCGCTCGACGCCTACGACGGCACGCTGGTCGTGGTGTCACACGACCGAGCCCTCACCCGGCGTTTCCGGGGTGACGAAATCGTTCTCATGGGGGGAACCATATGTTGACCATGATCAGTGCCGGCGCTCCGTACGGCATCACGACGGGGGCGGACGGAGCCCTGTGGTTCACGCTCGTCCACGAGGGGCGCGTCGGGAGGCTGGTGCCCGGTCAGGAGCCGGTGATCCACCAGCTCGACCCGGCCGACGGCCAGCCGACCGTGATCGCGCCGGGTCCCGGCGGGGCCCTGTGGTTCACCGAGGGCAAGGGCGGCCGGGTCTGCCGCATCACCGCCGACGGGCAGGTGACGGCGTACCCTGCCGACTCCCCCTACGGCATCGTCGCGGGCCCGGACGGCGCCATGTGGTTCACCCAGATGCAGAGCGGCAGGATCGGGCGCGTCGCGGCCGACGGGACGCTGAGCGCGTTCGAGGTGCCGGTGGAGGGCGGCATGCCCGCGTTCCTCACGGCGGGGCCCGACGACGCCCTCTGGTTCACCCTCAACCAGGGCAACGCCATCGGCCGCGTGTCGATGGAGGGCAAGGTGACCGTTCACCCGCTCCCCACGGAGGGCGGCGCACCGGTGGGCATCACGCTGGGCCCCGACGGGGCACTGTGGTTCGTGGAGATCGGCGCGGGCCAGATCGGACGGATCGACACCGCGGGCGGTATCCGCGAATTCGCCCTTCCCGACCGGGAGGCCCGCCCGCACGCCATCATCACCGGCCCCGACGGCGCCCTCTGGTTCACCGAATGGGCCGCCGGCCGCCTCGGCCGCATCACGACCGACGGCGTCATCGACCACCATCCGCTCCCCCGCCTGCCGGACGGGCCGGACGGCGCACGCAGGAGCGAGCCGCACGGGCTGGCGGCCGGGCCCGACGGGGCGATCTGGGTGGCCTTGGAGGCGGGCGCCCTGGCCCGCGTACCGTCCGGAACGGCGACCTGACCACCAGGCGGTCCGGGTGCCGGGTGGAGGCTCACGGTATGCGGGCCGTTCCCAGGGGAGTCCTGGGGCAGGGATCGCCCGGCACGGTCGGGGCCGGTTGGAACCGGAGTGGCGGTGAAGGGGTTGACTAGGGGCATGCACAGCATCGTCGTTTCCGCCCAGGGCGGCCCAGAGGTTCTCGAATACGCCGAGCGTCCCGACCCGGTGCCGGGCGAGGGCGAGGTCGTGGTCGACGTCGCCGCCGCCGGGGTCAACTTCATCGACATCTACCATCGCTCCGGCGCCTACCCGCTCGACCTTCCCACGTCCATCGGCATGGAGGGCGCCGGCACGGTCTCGGCCGTGGGGCCGGGGGTGCGTGACCTCGCCGTGGGTGAGACCGTGGCCTGGGCCGACGTCATGGGGAGTTACAGCGGCAAGGTGGTGGTGCCGGCGGCCCGTGCGGTGCCGGTGCCCGACGGCGTGCCGGCCGACATCGCGGCGGCGGCGATGCTCCAGGGGATGACGGCCCACTACCTCACCCACTCCACGAACGAGGTGCGCGAGGGTGACCAGGTGCTCGTTCACGCCGGGGCGGGCGGCATGGGCCAGTTGCTGATCCGGCTGGCCAAGCTCAAGGGCGCCAAGGTGTACACCACGGTCTCCACCGACGAGAAGGGCGAGCTGGCCCGGCAGGCGGGCGCCGACGAGGTGCTGCGCTACGACGAGTTCACCGACGCCCTGCGCGGCAAGATCGACGTCGTGTACGACGGGGTCGGCAGAACAACCTTCGACGGCGGCCTGGAGGTGCTGCGGCCGCGCGGCCTCATGGCCCTGTACGGCGCCGCCAGCGGCCCGGTCCCGCCGCTCGATCCCCAGACGCTCAACCGGAAGGGCTCGCTCTTCCTCACCAGGCCCACGCTCGCGCACCACATCGCGCAACGCGAGGAGCTGCTGCAACGCGCGTCCGACCTGTTCGGGTGGATCTCGGCGGGGCAGCTGCCGATCGACGTCTCGCGCCGCTACCCGCTGGCCGAGGCGCGCCGGGCCCACGAAGACCTCGCGGCCCGCCGTACGACAGGAAAACTCCTCCTTCTACCCTGACAGCATGGACATCGCGGGATCGGTGTTATCGTTCGCCGCCGTGGTCGCCCTGCTCACGCTGACTCCGGGCCTCGACACGGCCCTCATCCTCCGGACGTCGTTGCTGGCGGGCCGGAGGCCGGCCTGGGGCGTGACACTGGGCATCCAGCTCGGCACCCTGATCTGGGGTGTGCTCACGGCGGCGGGGCTGTCGGCGCTGCTGGCCGCCTCGGAGACGGCCTACCAGGTGCTGCGCTGGGCAGGTGTGGCCTACCTCGTGTGGATGGGCCTGCGCATGATCCTGACCGGGGCGGACGCGCACGCGCTGCCCGAGCAGCAGGCGGTCGGGTTCGGGAAGGGGTTCGGCCGCGGGCTGATGACCAACCTGCTCAATCCCAAGGTCGGCGTCTTCTACGTGGCCATGCTGCCGCAGTTCATCCCGGAGGGGGCGCCGCACGCGGTCATGGGGTTGCTGCTGGCCGGGGTTCACGTGGTCGAAGGGCTTCTGTGGAGCGTCGCGCTGATCTGGTTCGCGTCGCTGATGAGCGGGTTCCTGCGCTCGCCCCGGGTGCGGCGGTTCCTCGACCGGCTGACCGGCGTCGTCATCGTCGGCTTCGGCGTGCGCCTGGCGTTCACCGACTGATCGGAGGCCCATGCCGCCCCCGATCAGTCGGTTCCGCCGCCGACAACGTCTCCTCCTGGGTCAACCGCACCGGCAGCGTCGCCGTCCTGATCGACCTCGACGACAGGCAGTCCCGTCCG
>NZ_JAAAHR010000327.1:0-3313 GCF_009908215.1 Nonomuraea sp. K271
GCCCGCCCCGGCGGCCCCATCGCCGCGCAGAACGCCGACCTGCCGGCGGAGGTGGGGCCGCTGTTCGTCGTGCTGCGCAGGCGTCCGGCCGCCGGGCCCGCGCTGATCACCGTGACCCCGGCCGGGCAGCTCGGCCACCACGGCATGAACGACGCGGGCGTCGCCGTGTTCGGCAACTTCCTGCGTACGGACCAGTGGGGTGTGGGCGTGCCGCGCTACCTGCTGACGCGCCTGGCGCTGGGGGAGCGGGACCGGTTCCGCGCCGCCGAAGCGGTCACGGCGGTGCCCAGGTCGGGACCGCGCAACCTGCTCATCGCCGACGAGGGAGGGGCCCTGGACCTGGAGACCATCCCGGGCGGTGTGGGCGTGCTCGAACCGTCCGCGGGAGTCCTCACCCACACCAACCACTTCCTCGGGGAACTGGCCACGCACGAGAACGCCCCGCAGTCCTGGATGCGCAACTCGCGCGCCCGGCAGGCCAGGCTGGAGGCGCTGCTCGCCGCCGCGGGGCCGCACGCCGGGCCCGCGGAGCTGGCCGCCGTCCTGGCCGACCGGCACGGCGCTCCCGACGCCCTGTGCCACCACCTCGCCGACGCCCCCGAGCTGAACGTCGCGACCGTCGTCTCCACGGTCGCCGAGATCCGCGCCCGCCGCCTGCACGTCTGCGCGGGTCCGCCCGACCGCGGCGGCTACACCGTCTACGACCTCAAGGAGGCTTCATGACCGAGCCCGCCCGCCCGTCCGGGCGCACGCACGCGAACGAGCCCGTCCGCCCGTCCGGGGCCGCGCGCCCGGACGAGCTCGTCTACATGACGGCGACGGACGCACTCGCGGCCTTCGCCGACCGGACGTTGTCGCCCGCCGAACTGCTCACCGCCGTCGCCGAACGGGCCGAGCACATCGAGCCGAGCGTGAACGCGTTCGCGGAACGCTGGTTCGACCAGGCCATGGACCAGGCCAGGCAGGCCGCCGACCGCTACGCGCGCGGCACGGCCAGGCCGCTCGAGGGGCTGCCGGTCGCGCTCAAGGAGGAGCAGCCCATCGCCGGGCACCCGCTGCGCGACGGCTCGATGTTGCTGCGGGACAACGTCGCGGGGGAGACCCACCCCATCGTCGGCAGGATCGTCGCGGCCGGCGGCATCGTGCACGCCAGGACCACCACCCCGGAGTTCTGCGCGGCCGGGTTCACGCACAGCGACCTGTGGGGCGTCACCCGCAACCCGTGGAGCCTCGGCCACTCCTCCGGCGGCTCGTCGGGCGGCTCGGGGGCGGCGCTGGCGGCGGGCACCGCGATGCTCGCGACCGGGTCCGACATCGGCGGCTCGATCCGCATCCCGGCGGCGTTCAACGGCGTGGTCGGGTTCAAGCCGCCGTACGGCCGGGTGCCCGCGCTGCCGCCGTACAACCTCGACCACTACTGCCACGACGGGCCGATGGCGAGAACCGTGGCCGACTGCGCGTTGCTGCAGAACGTGATCGCCGGCCACGACCCACGCGACCCGGTATCGGTGCCCGCGCCCGCGCCGATCCCGCCGTACACGCGGTCGCTCAAGGGGCGGCGCGTGGCCGTCTGCGTGCACCTCGGCGACTATCCCGTCGAGCCCGACGTCGTCGCCGCCACCTGGGACGCCGTGTCGGCGCTGACCGAGGCGGGCGCCGTCGTCGAGGAGGTGGAGCTGCCGTGGCGCCGCGCCGACATCATGCGGGCGGCCTGGGCCCACTACGGCGCCATCTTCGGGCCCATCATCGCCGAGGAGATGGCCGCGCACGGCGACGGCGTCACCCGCTACGTCCGCGACTTCCTCGACCGGAGCCTCAAGGCCGTCGCCGAACTGGGCTTCTACGGCGCACTGAAGATCGAGAGCCAGGTCCACGCCGACCTCGCCCGCCTCTTCGAACGCTTCGACGCGCTCGTCTGCCCCGCCTCCGGCACGCCCGCGTTCCTGGCGGGGGAGGACTACGTGGAGACGCCGCTGGTCGTGGACGGGGTGAGGCTCGACCACAACCTGGAGGCCCCGCTCACGGTGCCGTTCAACCTCGCCAGCCGCTGTCCCGTGCTCGGCGTGCCGTCCGGCCGCTCGTCGGAGGGCGTGCCCACCGGCGTGCAGGTGGTGGGCCGGCCGTACGACGACCACACCGTCTTCGAGGTGGGGGCGGCGGTGACGGCGGCACTGCCCTGGTACGCCGGCGAGTCCTGGCGGCCGGCCCTGTGAGCCGCCGGCACGGGATCGACCTCAGCTACTACGACCTCGGACGCACCCCGTTCTTCGCCTGCGCGCTGGATCCGCGATTCTCCTACTGCCTCTACGTGCCGGAGGACTACGACGAGACCGGGACAAAACGGTACGACCTCATCGTGGCCGTGCACGGCACCGACCGCACGGCCAGCGAGTACCGCGACCGGTTCGCCGCCTTCTGCGACGAGCACGACTGCATCGTGCTGGCGCCGTTGTTCCCCGCCGGCCTCGGCCGCCGTACGGAGCTGCACGACTACAAGTTCATCGGGTACGGAGGCATCAGGTTCGACCGGATCCTGCTGGCGATGGTGGACGAGGTCGCCGCGAAGTACCGCGTCGACGCCTCGCGCCTGCTCATGCACGGCTTCTCCGGCGGCGGCCAGTTCGTGCACCGTTTCCTTTACCTGCATCCCGAACGGCTGCGCGCGGCCTCGATCGGCGCGCCCGGCCTGGTCACCCTGCTCGACCCGCGCTGGCCGTGGTGGGCGGGCACCGGGGGCGTGAGCGAGGAGTTCGGCGTACGGCTCGACGTCGACGCCATGCGCAGGGTCGCCGTGCAGATGGTCGTGGGGGCGGACGACACCGACACGTGGGAGATCACCGTCACCGAGCGGGACGAGCTGTGGGTCGAGGGCGCCGACGCCGCCGGGGCCAACCGCATCGACCGGCTGGAGAGCCTGCGCGGCAGTTTCGAGGCGGCGGGCATCCCGGTGCGGTTCGACGTGGTGCCGGGCGCGGCCCACAACGGGTTCGACGTCCTGGACGCCGTACGCGCCTTCTTCCGCGACGAGCTGGCGGGCCCGCCGGCGCCGGCGCGGAAGTCGGCACAGAAGTCGGCACGGAAGGGGAACGGCGCGGGCGCCCCTTGACGGCCGCGCCCGGCGTGCCCCCGGGACGGGTGCGGTCCGCTGACCGGCGAAGCCTCCGCCCGAGTGCGCGCCGTACAGCTCTGACCACGCACCGGCTCGCGGGTGCTTCGGATGCCGGATCGGCGGTGCGGGCGGCGATCGCGGGCCCCGAACGGGTAAGTTGGCGCCCCATGGAGGAACGCCAGAAGCACCCACGACTCACCGGCC
>NZ_JAAAHR010000328.1:0-3277 GCF_009908215.1 Nonomuraea sp. K271
GATGCCGAGGGTTCTGGCGCGCTGCCACTGGGGGTCGCGGTAGAGGACCATGTCGGTGCCGATGAGCTCGTCGGGCGCCGACAACATGGTGATCTCACCCGCGGCCTGCAGTTGCAGCAGCAGGTCGCGCACCCGCGGCCCGACGGGCAGCCGCCCGGCCGTCAGCCCGAGACCGGTCCTCACCGTGTCGGCGATCTCCGACAGGCGGAACGGCCCGTCGAAGCCCGCCACGATGCCCCGCACGATGGTCATCGTGATCAGGTGCTCGGCCTCGGCGTGGGCCAGTTGCCAGGTGACCTGTTCCCTGCGGCGGCCGGTGCCTGCGCACGACGGGCACCCGCGCGTCATCCCGGCCGTCAGTTCTTCCTCAGCCGATCCGAGGCACGCCGAGCACAGTCCGTTCTCGGCGGCGTGGAGCTCGGCCGGCATCCGGCCGGCCAGGGCCACTCCGCAGGCGCAGCCGAATGTGTCTCCGAGTATGCCGGCCTGCGGGGTGATCGCATGCTTCGTCATCGGGCCGACTCTACCGGCCTGCCCGCCCCGCGGGGCAACACCGGCCGCAGCCGGTGAGGCACTCCCGTCCAGCGGGGAACGTGGGCGTCAGCCGGCGACGCTGCGGTAGAGGTCGCGGGTCAGCTTGGTGATGCGCTTGACCGAGCCGCTCCACGTGCCGCCCACCGGATGCGCGGTGAGCACGGCCATGACGTACCGGTCGCCCTGGCCGGCCAGGCCGGTCGTGTGCAGCACCGGGCGGCCGTAGTCGGGCACGCCCGAGCCGGTTGCCCGCTGCGCCACCCACGAGATGGGCGCGCCGACGGCCTTGGCCTCCTTGCACGCGCTGGGTGGCGTGGTGCCGAACCCCGACCAGCCCTGCTTGACCGCCCACGGGCGGGGGATCGCGTCGGGGATGCCGAAGGTCTGGTCGAAGCCGTCGGCCCCGCACGGCGTGGCCTTGCGCAGATGGCCGAGGATCAGGTCCCTGACCTTGGGGTCGGCCCGGTCGAACAGGTAGCGGTAGGTGCGCACGATGTCGTACGCGCTGAGCGAGACATAGCCCCAGAAGCCGGGCTTGGAGGCGGGCGGCGGCGTGGTGTCGGCCAGGCCGAGTTTGCGGGCCGTCCTGACGATGATCTTTCCTTGGCCTCCACGCTCCCAGAACGTCGAGGCCGCGTCGTCGTCGCTGGATCGCAGCATGGTCCTGAGCAGCTTGGCGTCGGCGGCGGGAACGTTCTTGCGCCGTTCCAGGTAGTCGATCGCGATCATGATCTTGACGATGGAGGCCGAGCGGTACTTCCTGTGCGCGTTTCGCGTGGCCACGAACTTGCCCGCCTGCCGGTCGAAGACCAGCCATGCGGCCGTGGTGCCGACGGGGACGGTGGGCGGCTTGGCCGACTCCGCGTGAGCGGGGACGGCGGCGAGCGCGGCGGCGAGGACGACGGGCACGGCGGCAAGGGGCTTGATTCGCACGTGCCTACAACTACCAGATTCCGCAGGTATGCCCTTGACCGCGCAAATAAACGGGTATAAACACAGATGAAACCAACCCGAAACGGCGGTGAATCAACATCATGTACGCCGAGGAGCGGCAGCAGGAGATCCTGCGGAGAGCGCGGTCCGCGGGCCGCGTCGACGTGGTGACGCTGGCCGCCGAGCTCGACGTCACCACCGAGACGATCCGCCGCGATCTGACGTCGCTGGAGCGGGCGGGTGTGCTGCGCCGGGTTCACGGGGGCGCGATCCCCGTGGAACGCTTGGGGTTCGAGCCCGCGCTGGCCACCCGTGACGAGGTGATGACGGGCGAGAAGGAGCGCATCGCCAAGGCGGCGCTCGCCGAGCTCCCCGACGACGGTTCCGTGATCATCGACGCGGGCACCACCACGGGACGGCTGGTCCAGGTGCTGCCCGCCGACCGGGAGCTCACCGTGGTGGTGAACTCACCGCCGCTGGCCACCGCCCTGGCGGCCCGCGCCAACCTGCACGTGATCATGCTGGGCGGCCGGCTGCGCGGCAAGACGCTGGCCACGGTCGACGACTGGGCGCTGCGCCCGCTGGCCCACCTCAACGTCGACGTGGCCTTCATGGCCACCAACGGCTGCTCCCTGAGCAGGGGGCTGACCACGCCCGACCCGGCCGAGGCGGCGATCAAGAGGGCCATGGTCAAGGCCGCGCAGCGCAGCGTCCTGCTGGCCGACCACACGAAGTTCACCAACACCTACCTGGCCACGTTCGCCGAGCTGAGCGAGATCGACGTGCTGATCACCGACACGGGCCTGGACGTCGCGCTGGCCGCCGACCTGGCCGCGGCGGGCCCGGAGGTGATCCGGGCGTGATCCTCACCCTGACGCTCAATCCCAGCCTCGACCGCACGATCGAGATCTCCGCCCTGGACAGGGGCGCGGTCATCCGCGCCGCCGCCGCCCACCTCGACCCCGGCGGCAAGGGTGTGAACGTCTCGCGCGCGCTGCTGGCCAACGCGGTCGCCTCGCGCGCGGTGGTGCCGTTCGGCGGCGACGAGGGCAGGCAGCTCGTACGGCTGCTCGCAGCGGAGGGACTCGACATGATCACCGTCCCCGTCGCGGGCCCGACCAGGTCGAACGTCACCCTTGCCGAACCCGACGGCACGGTAACGAAGATCAACGAACCGGGCACGGCCCTCGCGCAGGACGAACTCGACACGATCGCCGACGCCGTGCTGAAGGCGGCTCATTCCGGCGTCCAGGGGGCCGACTGGGTGGTCGCCTCGGGGAGCCTTCCGCCCGAGGTCCCCGCCGACGTGTACGCGACGTTGTGCCGCCGGTTCGCCGGGGCGGGCATCCACGTGGCGGTCGACACCAGCGGCCCTGCGCTGTCCCGCGCGCTCGACGCGGCGCCCGCCCTGGTGAAGCCGAACGCCGAGGAGTTGTCGGCCGCCACCGGCATGCCCATCCGCTGCGTGGGCGACGTCGTGGAGGCGGCGGGCATGTTGCGCGCGGCGGGCGCGCGGGCGGTGCTGGCCAGCCTGGGCGCCGACGGCGCCGTCCTGGTCGAGCCGGACGGCAGCTGGTACGGCGAGGCTCCCGTCACCGAACCGCGCAGTTCCGTCGGCGCGGGCGACGCCATGCTGGCCGGGTTCCTCGCCGGCGGCGGGCGCGGCCCCGGCGCGCTGGCCCAGGCGCTGGCCTGGGGTGCCGCGGCGGTACGCATGCCCGGCAGCCGGATGCCCGGCCCCGCCGACGTGGCCGGGCTCGATCCCGGTGACGTCACCGTCGGCGCCCCCGACCCGGCCCGCCTCCTCGCC
>NZ_JAAAHR010000329.1:0-3131 GCF_009908215.1 Nonomuraea sp. K271
CCCAGGAGCCCCAGAGCGTGTCGTTGCGGGTGAACGTGCGGCCCGAGAAGTGGCGGGCCGCCGTGGCGACGAAGCGCAGCCCCGCCACCTCGGCCTCCTCGTCCCAGTCGAGCTCGATGATCCGGAACGCGGGCACGCCCCACCGCTCCAGGTGCGCGCCGATGCCCAGCGGCACCAGGAACGGCGCCTTCTGCGTCCGCGTCAGCGTGCGCACCGTGGCCAGGTCGAGGTGGTCGTAGTGGTCGTGGGAGATGGCGATCGCGTCGACCTGCGGCAGCTCGCCCAGCTCCACGGGCACCGGATGGTGCCGCTTCGGGCCGACGAGGCGCGAAGGGGAGGCCCGCCTGCTCCACACCGGGTCGAACAGCACCCGCCTGCCCTCGATCTCGACCAGCGTGGAGGCGTGGCCGTACCAGACGGCCCGAACGCCGTCCGCGGGCGGCGGGCCGGACGGCGGGACGCGCAGCGGGACGATGCCGCCGGGACGGCGCTGCTCCCGGTCCTTGGCCAGGTCGCCGAGCAGGCTCGCGGGTGGCCTGGCCAGCGACGTCTCGGGCGCCGGATTGACGAACGCGCCGTCCCTGAACTGCGGCGAACGTCGTACCCTCGCCTCCCGGTCGGGCCCCGACGTCAGTGGCCGCACACCCAGCTCGGCGGGCAGGTCGCGCAGTGCCCAGCCGGCCGCGGCGAGGGCCACACCACCCGCGAGGACGCGCCGTGCCGTCCGCTTTCGTGCCATCGCACACTCCCCTGGAAAATCAGTCCGTCCCGCTCAACCCGGCGGGAGTCCCCGGTGTTTCCAACCTACGATATATCGCGATAGTTCCTCGGTGCGATCGCCCCGCCCACCACGGCGCCCCGCCGCTGGGCCAGAGGCCGGATCAGCCGATCGGGGAGAAGTCCGTCGCCGACCAGAGAGCGCGCGAGGGCGCCTCCGGATCGTTCACGTTGGCGGGTTCGACGTCGAAGAGGTGCGTCGTGGCGGTCCCCGTGTCGTAGCGCGGCCAGCCCGGCTCCCCGGTGGCGGCGAACGCCGTCCAGGCCGTGCGGAACTGGTCGGACAGCTTCGGCAGGTCGGGCGACTCGCCGGCCAGCATCTGCGCCAGCTCGTCGTCGAGCGCGCCAAAGGTGAGCGGCACGTCCAGGCCGTGGCAGGCGCGGAACACCGGCGTGGGCGACCAGGTCAGTTCGTAGGCGAAGGTCGTGCCCGTGTGCGCGTCGGCCAGCAGGGTGCTCGGCATCCGGAACATCCAGTCCGACAACACCATCACGTACAGGTCCTCGTCGGACGCCTCCGGGTACGCCTCGCGGTAGGCGCGCTCGGCCCCGGCGGGCGCCAGGATGCGCATGGCCCGCCCGACGTCGTCGAAGCGCCCGCCGCCCATGACGTGGAACATCCGGTACTCGTCCCGGTTGTAGCCCGTGATCAGCTCGACGTCGCGGCTCGCGCCGGCGGCCAGGGCGTTCCACGGCGTGTCGGGCAGCACCTCGCCGTCCACCACGGGCGCGAACGCGAGCGGGGCGAACGCGATCGGTCCCCATTCGCGTGGTCTGCCGGGTATCTCTTCGGTGGCGAGCGCCTCCGCCGCCGCCACGAGCACCTCCGCGGGGGTGTCGTACGGGGAAGCGCCCCCTGTCCTGCTCACGATCGACTCCGTGACGCGGGCGGCGTGAGCCGGCGTGAAGAACATGCCCGGCACGCTCTGTGCGATGGCCCGCCTGAACAGGCCGTCCGCCAGCGGCATCGCCATCAGGCACGCGACGGCGCCCGCGCCCGCCGACTCGCCGAACACCGTGACGTTGCCCGGGTCGCCGCCGAATGCCGCGATGTTCTCCCGCACCCAGCGCAGCGCGGCCACCGCGTCCAGCAGGCCACGATTGTCCGGAGCGCCGGGAACGTGGCCGTACCCCTCCATGCCGACCCGGTGGTTGAACGTGACCACGACCGCGCCGTGGCCCGCGAGCGTCCCGCCGTCGTAGACGGGCAGGTCGGCGCAGCCGGAGCGGTACGCGCCCCCATAGATCCACACCATCACGGGCAGGCCTGAGCCGCCGGGGTCGGGCGTCCAGACGTTCACGGTGAGGCAGTCGAGCCCTTGGTCCGGGCTCCACGCGGGCAGGCCGGGCATCATGGGCGGCTGCGGCGGCCGCGGGCCGAACCGTACGGCGTCCAGCACGCCGTCCCACGGGTCGGGCGGCGCGGGCGCGGCGAAGCGCAGCGGCCCGAACGGGGTCTTCGCGAACGGTATGCCCTTGAAGACCGAGATGCCGTCCCGCTCAGACCCGCGTACCCGGCCGGCGCCGATTTTGATCATTCGATTCCTTCCCTCAGCGTCTCCGATCTTCAGTCTGATGTCTTTCGCGAGAATTGCGACCCGGAAAGGGCCACGGATTGGGCCGGCAGCGCCCCAGTGACTTGGACTGCTGCGCCATCACCGGAGCCAGGCGGCCGCGGCCAGGGCAGGGGCGGTGGCCGTGCCCGAGCGCGTGCCCGACCTCATGGCTGATCAGGTAGTGCCGGTAGTCACTCAGCCGGCCGTCGTACTGCGGGACGCCCTTCGCCCAGCGCAGGGCGTTGATGACCGAGCGGGTGCCGTTCCAGCAGGAGAGCTTGCCTCCGGTGCGCAGCGGCAGGCACTGGCGGCGGGTGAGGCGAGGGCTGGACAGGGCGACCCGCACCCGCACCGGTGGATGGTCGACCCGCCGGAAACGCCCCCAGCCCCGCTCGTCGTTGAGCGTGCGGTGCACGTCAGAGGCGAACGTACGGGGGTCGAACGGCAGGCCGCGCTCCACCTCGACCAGGTAGCGTACGACCGTGCCGGGTCCCGGCCTCGGGGGTGCGCCGCCGCGTACGACGGCGTACCTGCCGGACGCCGCGTGCGGCACCTGCACGGTCGCGCGGGCCCGTGGCTCCGCAGGGGCCGGCACGCTGGACGTGCTGGGAGGGGTGGTGACCGGTGAAGTGACCGGTGGGACGGTGACCGGCGGTGTGCCGCATCCGGTGGCCGGCAGCAGGAGCAACAGCAGCAGTGCGCGCAGCGGCAACGTGGCCTCCCCACGAGATCACGGTGGGGAGAAAACCGATCATACGTAGCCGCTTGTCACGCTTGTCGGGCGGGGTGGGGGTTGCG
>NZ_JAAAHR010000033.1:0-62050 GCF_009908215.1 Nonomuraea sp. K271
GACGGACGCGGCCGGGTGGGCGAGGATGCCGGGGGCGGGCACGGGATGATCTTGTCGCCCCAACCGGTGAAAATATCGGGCGCGGGCGGGGCGGAAAGTCTAAGCTTCCGTGCCATGGTCGCGACGGTCCTGCATGAGATTCCCTTGCAGGGCGGGGATGTGACTGACGGGGTGGTGCGCGTCGGTGACACCGTGCGCAGACCGGCCAGTACGTCCACGCCCTCTGTGCACGCCCTGCTCAGGCACCTTGAGGCGGTCGGGTTCGAGGGGGCGCCACGGGTCGTGGGGATGGACGAGTACGGGCGCGAGGTGCTCACTTACGTGCCGGGCGCGACCGGGTTGCGGCCGGAGATCGTCAGTGATGAGGCGCTGGCCGGTCTCGCGGTGCTGGTGCGGGAGTTCCATGATGCGACGGCGGGGTTTCCGCTGACGCTGAACGGCTGGGAGGGGGGTTCGAATGATGATAAAGCGCCGGAGGTCATCGGGCATTGTGACTTAACCATGGATAACGTGGTTTTTCAGGTCGGCCAGCCTTATGCGTTGATCGACTTCGATCTGGCCCGGCCGACCACGCGGCTCTTCGACATCGTCACCACGCTTCGCCACTGGGCCCCGATCTCCGACCCCGTCGACCGCCCCGCGCTCCTCCGCTCCCTCGACGTGGGTGAGCGCCTGCGCCTGTTCTGCGACGCGTACGGCGTCCTCCCCCGCGACCGGCGCCGCCTCCTCGAACTGGCCAGGCTCCGCTTCCACCGTTCCTACACCGCCATGCGCACCCGCGCCTCGGCCGGCGGCAACTGGGCGAAGATGTGGGCGAGCGGCGCCGGCGAGCGCATCCGCCGTGCCGCCGCATGGCTGGACGTGCACGAAGATGAACTCCATGCCCACCTGGTCTGACCCCCTCGGCCTCGCCCTCGGCGTGGCGCTCGACCGGCTCGTCGCCGACCCGCGGTCTCCCGCCCACCCCGTCGCGCTTTTCGGACGTACCGCGGCGAAGCTGGAACGTAGGCTCCACCAGGACGCACGCTCGCGCGGAGTCCTGCACGTCGCCGTGTGCGTGGGCGGTGCGACCACGCTCGGCGTGCTGGCCCAGCGCATCCCCGGCCGGGCCGCGCGTACGGTCATGACCGCCGTCGCCACCTGGGCCGTGCTCGGAGGCACCACGCTGGCCCGCGAGGGCGCCTACATGGCCGCCGCTCTGGAACACGGCGACCTCGGCCGGGCCAGGGCCCGGCTCCCCCACCTGTGCGGCCGCGACCCGTCCCGGCTGGAGGCCGGGGAACTGGCGCGCGCCACGGTCGAGTCGCTGGCCGAGAACACCTCCGACGCCGTCGTGGCCCCGCTGTTCTGGGGTGCGGTGGCGGGTGTGCCGGGCCTGCTGGCGTATCGGGCCATCAACACGCTGGACGCCATGGTCGGCCACCGCTCGTCGCGTTACGAGCGGTTCGGTTGGGCCGCCGCCAGGCTCGACGACGCGGCGAACTACCTGCCCGCGCGGCTGACCGGCCTGCTGGTGGTGCTGACCGGGCCGGACCCGCGCGGCGCGCTGGCCGCGCTCTGGAGGGACGGCCACCGGCACCCCAGCCCGAACGCCGGGCGCTGTGAGGCCGCGTTCGCCGGCGCGCTGGGCGTCACGCTGGGCGGCACGAACGTTTACGAGGGCAGGGCCGAACACCGTCCGACGATGGGCGACGGGCCCGAACCGGACGTCAAGGACATCCGCCGCGCCGTCCGCCTGACCCGCGCCGTCAGCGTGGCCGCCGCGGCAACGACGGTCCTCGCCGCCTGGGCCCTGTCCCGCGGCCCCGGCCGCCATCGCCGCTGAAGCAGCCTGCCGCCGGTACGCGCCCGACCGCCGCCGCACACGCCCGTACGCGGCTGACCGGAACCGCCTCACACGCCCGCACGCAGGACGCGGCACGCGGCACACGTACACCGCTCGATCGCCCCTACGTGCCCGGGCCGGTGCTTTTCGCAGGGCCGCGCATTCATTGCTCCACCCCGTGCAATTGCGCGGCCTTTTCACATGACGCGATTCAAGTTGAGCACCAGCCAGATGACGAATATCGCGAGCAGAGTGATTCCGATCATGGACTTGGCGGCGTTGTTCGCGACGGCCTTCCTGGCGCTGACCTGCCTGGCGCTCTGCTTCCAGACCTGGCGCATGATGACCATGGTCTGGAAGCGGCGGCCGAGGGCGAACACGGCGAAGGCGATGAGAATGAAGAGAATGACACGGCCGTCTGCAGGTTCCACGGAGCTCCCCCTGTGGGCCTTGATGGTTCTTGACACCCCCGAGACATTCGAGAAGACACAATACTCGGATGGCCGTGATTTGGTATTAGTTCATGGCCGCAGATCCACCACGATGGGCGCGTGGTCGGACGGGCCCTTGCCCTTGCGGGCCTCGCGGTCGACGTACGCCGACCGCACCCGCCCCGCGACGTCCGCGCTGGCGTAGACCAGGTCGATGCGCATGCCCTTGTTCTGGTGGAACATCCCGGCCCGGTAGTCCCAGTACGTGAACGGGTGCGGCCCCTTCATCGGCGTCGGCACGACGTCGTGGAGTCCCAGGGCGCGGAGGCCGGCGAGGGCCTGGCGTTCTGCCGGGGTGACGTGGGTGGAGCCGGCGAAGAGCGCGGGATCCCACACGTCGGCGTCGGTGGGCGCCACGTTGTAGTCGCCGCACGCCACGACGGGCCCGGCGGCCAGCTCGGCTTGGAGCGCGTCCCGCAGCGCCGCGAACCAGTCCAGTTTGTACGCGTAGTGCGGCGAGTCGACTGTGCGCCCGTTGGGCGCGTACAGGGACCAGACCCGCATGCCGCCGCAGGTGGCGCCGATGGCGCGGGCTTCGGGGCGGGCGGCGCCGACCCCGTCGAGTTCGGCGAGCCCCGGTTCGCCGGGGAAGCTCAGGGTCACGTCGTCGAGCCCGGCCGTGGACAGCAGCGCGACGCCGTTCCACCGCCCGTCGCCGTGGGCCGCGGTGGCGTAGCCGAGCGCGCCCACCTCCGCCGCGGGGAACGCGTCCGCGGGGCATTTTGTCTCTTGGAGGCAGACGATGTCGGGTTCGACCTCGGCCAGCCATGCGAGCAGGCGGGGCAGTCGTGCCTTGACCGAGTTCACGTTCCAGGTAGCCAGGCGCATACTTCCAGCCTGCCACCGCACGGCGTCGAGCGTCCCGGGCGGGCCGCGCCACGCGGGCCGGCCCGCCCGTCGCCCGTTTCCGCCGCCGTGCGTCTCCGGTCAGCGCATTCGGCTGTTCCAGAGCGGCTTGTTGGCGGCCGAGTAGATGATGACGCGGCCGTCGTTGCTGACCGACAGCCAGGCGCCCGGGTTGCCCGCGGTCTTGGTCGTCCACAGCGCCTTGTCGTTGCGGTCGACGACGACCCAGTTGCCTTCCTTCTGCATGATGGAGCGCGCGCCCGGGTGCCCCGCCGTCGGCGTGGTGAACAGGCTGCGCTTGCCGTCGTACAGGACCGCGTTGCCCTCCTTCTGCTGGATCAGCTTGTAGCGGCCGTTGCTCGACCGGACGAACTGCCCGGGTCGCAGCACCTGACCGGAGGGCAGCTTGCTGATGTAGGCCCTGGAGGACCACAGCGGCTTGTTGTCCCTGGAGTAGATCACCAGGTTGCCGCTCTGGTTGGGCAGCTTGAGGTAGGCCCCGGGGTTGCCGGCGGTCTGCGTGGACCACAGCGGCTTGTTGCCGGGCCCGTAGATGACGAGGTTGCCCTCCTTCTGCATGGTCGCCCGGGCGCCCGGCTTGCCCGCGGTGGGCGAGCTCCACAACGCCTTGGTGCCGTCGTAGAACACCAGGTTCCCCTGCGCCTGCTGGATGAGCTTGAACCGGCCGTTGCTCAGCGACTGTCCGGGCAGCAGCCAGTCGCCGGGACCGAGGCGGTCCTTCGCGACGACGGCGGCGTTGCTCGGCTGCGCCATGGCGACGGTGGCCAACGGTCCGGCGATGAGGGTGCCCGCCATGACGGCGATGGCGGCCTTCTTCCTGATCATTCTATTTTCTTCCTGTTCAACCGAAGATCGTGAGTGGTAGACCTTGACAGACGCGGTTGGCGTTCTGTTGGTGCGGCGCGTGGATCCGCCGCACGGCATGGTGTTTAGCCGCCCTTTAGCACCTCCCCCCATGCTGAGGCGAATGGATCGCTTGGAGTTTCGCCTGCTCGGGTCCATTGACGCCTGTGTCGGGGGACGCCGCCTGGACATCGGGCCGCGTAAGCGTCGTTATGTTCTGGCCGCGCTGCTGCTGGACCTGAACCGTCCGGTGCCGGTGGAGCGGCTGATCGACGCCGTGTGGGAGGGTGATCCCCCGGACAGTGCGCGGATGACCGTGCAGGGACACGTGTACCGGTTGCGCAGGGCGCTGGTCGGCGCCCGGGTGGAGACGGATTCGTCGGGATATCTGCTGCTGGCCGACCCGGAGTCGGTGGACGCGCTGCGGTTCCGCCGCATGGTGGCCGAGGCGGCGCGGCGCGACGACAGGTCCGGCGCCGATCTGCTGGACGAGGCGCTCGCCCTGTGGCGTGGTCCCGCGCTCGGCGAGTCGGGGGGCGGCAGGTCGCTGGAGGTGGCGGCGGTCGAGCTGGAGGAGGCGCGGCTGGCCGCGGTCGAGGAGCTGGCCCGCAGGAGGTTGCGGCTGCGCGAACCGGAGCGGCTGGTCGCGCCGCTGCGTGCGACCGTGACGGCCAACCCGCACCAGGAGCGGCTGGTGTCGCTGCTGATGACGACCTTCTACCAGGTGGGGCGGCAGGCGGAGGCGCTGGAGCTGTACGAGCGCACCCGCCGCCTGCTGGCCGACCAGCTCGGCGTGGACCCGGGCAAAGAGCTCCGCAGCACCTTCGAGTCGCTGCTGGCGGCTCAGGCCTGAGGCCTGAGCCGGCTCACGGTTGGTCGAGCAGCTCGTCGAGCACGGCCCGCGCGGCGGCTTCGTCGAACCGGTGCCCCCATTCCCCGTGCACCTCGGCGGCCCGCGTGGCGTGTTCGCGCGCCGCGTCGAGGTGCCCGTCGAGCAGGTCGGCCCGTGCGAGCAGGGTGAGCGCCAGCCCTTCGAGCCGCCGCAGGCCGTGCCGGGTGGCCGCGTCGAGCGCCTGATCTGCCGCTTCGACGGCCTCGGCGCGCCGGCCGCCGCGCAGGCAGACCTCGGCCAGCCAGAGGCGCGCGCGGGTGTCGAGGTAGGGATAGGTGCGGTAGCGGTAGGAGGCGACGACCTCCTTGAGCATGGCGATGCGCACGCCGAGCTCGATGGAGTCGTCCACCAGGGCGAGCGTGCTGCGGGCCTCGTCGTACTCGCTGCGCAGGCCGCCGGCCCTGGCCGTCTGCACGGCCCGCCTGGCCAGGTCGGCCGCCCTGGCGGCGTCGCCCTTCAGGTGGTTCGCCATGGCCGCGCTCGACAACGTGCCCGGCAGCTGACTCGCGTGGGCCGACTTCAGGCTCTGGTCGAACGCCTCTACGGCCGCGTCGAGGTCGCCCATCGCCAGCCGGATGTCGCCGACGATGGAGCCGGCCCTGGCCCGCCAGGCGGACGGCTCGCCCAGCGTCTCCCGCATGCGGTTGGCGCGCAGCTGTTGTTCCAGGGCCTCGCGGGGGCGCCCTGACCACAGCAGCACGATGGCGTGGTTCTCCAGCGTGGCGGCCAGCTTCGTCGAGGGCTCCAGCGCCTCCCACAGCCGGACGATGCGCTCGTGCCTGGCGGCGCCCTCGTGGAAGTCGCCGAGGCTGGAGGTGGCCACGACGAAGTTGGTCAGCGTCAGCAGCGTGCCCGTGCCCCAGCCGATCCGCTCGTAGAACTCGGCGGCGAGCTCGTAGTGGCGCAGGGCGGCGCGGGGTTCGTTGAGGACGAAGCGCGCGTTGGCCTGCGTGTGGTGCATGCTGGCCTGCCCGGCGAGGTCGCCGTCGAGTTCGGCGGCGGCCAGGCCTCTGGCGGCCAGGGCGGCGATCAGCTCGGGCTGGTACGTGCCGTACATGAAGGCCCGCAGGGTCTCGATGAGCCGCCAGAGCACGCGCCCGGAGGCGTGGTCCATCACCGCCAGCAGGTTGTGCTGCTCGGCCTCCAGCCATGCGGTGGCGGCGTCGGCGTCGGCGAACTCCTCCGCGTCGTACGGCGGGTCCTCGGGCGTGAGCGGGAGCAGCTCGATGGAGGGCGCGAGGAGCGGCGCGGCGGCCCTGGCGGTGTGCAGGTAGTAGGCGTGCAGCCCGGTGGGGTCGTCCTCGCCGGCCGTGCAGTGTTCGCGGGCGTAGAGGGCGACCAGGTCGTGCAGCCGGTAGCGGCCGGGCGTGTGCTCCTCGACGAGGTGGGCGGAGGCGAGCCTGGTCAGCAGCCGGGTGGCCGCGGCCGGGTCGGTGCCGGCCAGCCTGGCGGCGGAGTGCGCGGTGAAGTCGCAGCCGGGGACGAGCCCGAAGCGCCTGAAGAGCATCCGCGCGTCGTCGGGGAGCGCGGCGTACGAGCTGGCGAACGCCGTGGCGACCGTGGCCTGCGCGTCGCCTTCGACGGCCAGCGTGCTCCAGCGGTCGGTGTGCAGCTCCTTGATGTATTCGCGCAGGTCGGCCCGGCCGATGAGGTTGGCGCCTGCGATGGCCAGGGCGAGCGGCAGGTGCCCGCAGAGCTCGGCCAGCTCGGCGACGGCCTCGGGGTCGGTGTGCACGACGTCCCTGCCCACCAGGTCGGCCAGCAGGTCGCGGGCCTCGCCGGGGGTGAGCGTGGCCAGCCGTACGCTCTGCGCGCCCTGCAGGGTGAGCCCGCGCAGCGTGTCGCGGCTGGTGACGATGACCCCGCAGGAGCCGCCCGGCAGCAGCGGGCGCACCTGCTCGGCGTCGGCGGCGTTGTCGAGCAGGAGGAGCACCCGCCTGGTGGCCAGCGTCGAGCGGTAGAGGTCGAGTTGTTCGGCGGTGCTGCCCGGCGCCGGCACCCCGAGCGCGCCCAGCAGGCGGGGCAGCACCCGCTCGGGCGGCAGCGGCTCACCCTGCCCGTAGCCGTTGAGGTCGACGTGGAGCTGGCCGTCGGGGAACTCGGGGGCGACCTGGTGGCCGACGTGCACGGCCAGCGCCGACTTGCCGATGCCGGCCGCGCCGGTCACCACGGCGACCCGGCCTTCGCGGACGAGCTCGCGTACGCGCGTGATCTCGGCCTGCCTGCCGACGAAGCCGGCGACGTCGCGCGGGAGCTGGCGCGGCACCACGGGTCGGTGGCCTTCGACGATGCGCTGGTGGAGGTCGCGCAGCCGGGGCCCGGGGTCGACGCCGAGCTCCCCCGCCAGCAGCCGCTGCACTCCGTGGAACAGCTCCAGGGCCTCCGCCGTGCGCCCGTCGTGCCAGAGCGCCGTCATGGCCAGGGCGTGCGGCGTCTCCCTGAGCGGCTCCTCGTCCCTGAGCTCCTGCACCAGCGCGGGCACCTCGCGGTGGCGGCCCAGCTCGATCAGGGCGGAGGCGTACTCCTCGACGAGGTCCCACCGCTCACGGGTCAGCGGGGCGCGTACGCGCTGGTCGACCCAGGCGGTGCCGACGCCCTGCAGGGGCTGCCCGCGCCACAGCGACAGGGCTCGCTCCCAGGCCGCGGCGGCGTCCTCGGGCCGGTTCGCCGCCCGCCCCTCGGCGGCCAGGCGGCGGAAGCGGCACACGTCGACCTCGTCGGCGGGTACGGCGAGGGAGTAGCCGGCCGTGGTGCTGGCGATGCGCCCGCCCAGGGTCTTGCGCAGTTGTGAGACCTTGAGCTGGACGATGGTCTTGGCGGTCTTGGGCGGGTCTTCCTCCCACAGAGCCTCGATCAGCCGGTCGACCGGCACGTAGGCGCCGTGCGAGGCCGCGAGGAGCCCGAGCACGCACTGCTGCTGGGCGCCCTCGATCGGGATTTCAGCACCGCTGTCGCACACTTCGATCGGGCCGAGCACGCGGATGTCCATTGGGTCCGAGCCTAATGCGTCAAACCATCGTCATCTTCGCTGTTGGCGCAGAGAGCACGTCCTGCGGCCGGGTTCCGCGGACGCGGCGGCCTGGGAACGCGGCGTCCTTTGCCAGCTTTTTACGTTCGGTCGCCACGCTCGACGCCCACGGTGATCTCGTTGCCGAGCCGGTAGCCCTGCAGCAGCCCCAGGTCGTCGCCGCTCCAGAACCTGCCGGGGTCGTACCAGTTGGGCCGGCGACCGGCGGGCAGCAGCCCCATCTCCTCGTACGTGACCGCCACGACCTCGGCGCAGTAGGCGCTCTCCAGCGTCTGCTCCCTGCGGCCGCGGCGCGGGATCCGGCCCCTGAACCAGCGGGCGGCCAGCCGGGTGGTGGAGGGGAACGGGGTGCCGTCGAGCCTGGCCACCGTGCGCAGGGCGGCGTCCTCCATCTCGCGCGTCGCCTCGGGGTCCAGCTGGCGCAGCCAGGGCCGCTGGTCGTACCGGTCGGCCCAGACCGTCACGGCGTCGCGCAGGTCGTGCAGCTGCACTCCGCGGTGGTGGGTGCCGGCCCACAGATCGAGCAGCGACCGGCCGAGCTCGGCGTGCCACATCATGGGCGGCAGGTCCTCGATCACGACGGCCATGCCCACGTGGTTGACCGGGCTGTTGGTCATCGTCTGGATGGCGCGGTCGGGCACCGAGCGCCCGCGGAAGATCCACAGGTCGCCGGTGCGCGTCACCTTGACGGCCTCGTCGAGAGTCAGCACACCGTTAGCCTAGGCACATGCGCTGGTGGAAGATGCTGGGTCTGGCCGGAATCATGGGAGTGGCGGCCACGGGGGTGGTGATCGCGCGGGCCGAGCGGCGCCGCCGCGCCTACACCCCCGAGGAGATCAGGGCCCACCTGCGCGATCGGGTCGACGCCGCGCGCGGTGACGGCCCGGACGAGGTCACGCCGACGGCCTGAGGCTGTGGACGAAGACCACGTTGGGATAGGCGGGGTTGTCGTCATAGCCCTCGACCCCGCCGAGGTAGGCGCGCTGGGAGTAGACCACCCAGGGCAGCGCCGCGGCCACCCGCTGGTCGAGCACCCTGTCGGTGGCCTGCTCGTACACCCGCTGCGCCGCCGCCTTGTCCGTCACGGTCAGCTCGGGCACGGAGTCGAGCAGCGCGTCCAGGTTGTGGTCGCGCAAGTAGGACAGGTTGAACTCCGGCTTGTCGGCGCTGTGGAAGACGTTGCCGAAGTAGGAGTAGCCGTCGGCGTAGTCGGGCCACCAGTACATGATGAAGATGTCCTGGCCGCGCTTCTTGCCCAGCTCCCACTGCGCGTTCCAGTTCATGGGGCGGGCGTCGAGGGTGACGTTGAGCGGGCGCAGCGCCGCCCGCAACCTGGAGACGAGCACGTGCTGGTCGGGCTGGCCCTGCCCGTACGTCACGCGCAGCCGCAGCGGCTCGCCGCCCGGCCCGTGGCCGGCGGCTTGCAGCAGCCGGGCGGCGCCCTCCAGGTCCTGCTTCGGCTCCTTGCCCGGCACGTGGCCGAGCAGCCCGTCCGGTACGATGCCGCTGGCCGGGCCCACGGCGCCGCGCAGCGCGCGCACCACACCCTGGTAGTCGACGGCCTTCTGGACCGCGCGGCGCACCCGGATGTCCTTCATCGGGCCGCGCGCGGTGTTGAACAGCATCATCGCCGTGGTGAACGAGCGCCGCTCCGACGTGCGGATGCCCGCCTTGGCCGAGGCCCTGGCGAACAACCCGGGTGAGAGCCGGTCGACGAAGGTCGCCTCGCCGTCCAGCAACATCTGGTACGCCCGTTTCGGGTCCGACACGGCACGGTACTTCACCGTGTTGTAGTGCGGCCGGTGCCAGCCGCCCCAGTAGCCGTCGTACGCGGTGAGCGTGAGCTCCTCCTCCGCCCCCTTCTGCCACTGGGACACGGTGTACGGCCCTGTGCCCGCGTCCCTTCCCTGCGCGAACCACTTCGTCAGGTCGGGGGCGGCCTTGGTGTCGTAGATGTAGGCGGCGTACCCGGCGGAGGCCACCAGGTCGAGCGGGACGGGGTAGCGCAGCGTGAAGGTCACCGTCAGCGGGCCGTCGACCCTGATCGAGGAGACGGCGTTCCAGATGTAGGAGGCGCCGGTGTTGGCCTTGATGGTGCGCTCGATCGAGGCCTTGACGGCCGCCGCGTCCAGCGGCCTGCCCGTGTGGAAGGTCACGCCCGAGCGGATGGTGAACGTCCAGGTGCGGCCGTCGCCCGAGGCCTGCCAGGACGTGGCCAGGCGTGGGGTGGCGAGTTTGGTGACCGGGTTCCAGAGGGTGAGGGTCTCGTAGACGTTCTGGAAGGCGATGATCTCGTTGGAGTAGGAGCGGCTCGGGTCCCACTCGGTGATCACGTCGCCGTTGTAGACGTGCACGAAGGGGGACGTCCCCTGCGGGGCCTGGCGCACCTCTGCAGGAGGCGAGCACGCCATGAGGAGCGCCAGCGCCGCGGCCGCAACGAGACGACTGCGCAACGCGTCCTCCTCCGTCACCGACGTACCCGGGGAAACCTACTGCATGATCATGAAAACATGTCCCAAACTCCCGAAAAATTGGGCAATCTGGTGATCGAATTGCTATCCTCAGGGCTTGTCCCGTCCGGGGTTGCCAGCAGGGGACCGACCGGAGTGAGGTGCCATGGGTCGTAGCCGAACGATCCGCATGAAGATCATCGGAATCCTACTGGTGCCTCTGACCTCCATGGTGGTGTTGTGGGGCGTCATCACCGCCGTCACCGCCACCGAGAGCTTGGAGCTACGGGAGTACAAGACACTCTGGACGAACCTCCGCCATCCAGCGTACAAACTGATCAACGAGATCCAGCGGGAGCGTCTCGTCTCGGCCAAGCACTTGCGTCACATGGCGGCCCAGCCCGCGGTGGGGACGCAGCGTAGCCGTACCGACGCCGCCGAACTCACTTTCAGGCGGCTCTCGGAAAGCTCCAAGGACGAATCGGAAGAGATCCGCACGCAGGTGAACGCGGTGTACACGCAACTGAACAGGCTCGACGTGATCAGAGGAGAGATCGACACGAGCCTGAGCGACCGCCTGCACGCCGTGGAGTCCTACGACGCGATCATCGACACCCTGTTCGGCCTGCACCGCCGCGTCGCGCTCATCGACGACATCCCGATCTACGAGCAGTCACGTGTGGTCATCGACATGAGCTACGCCAAGGAGCTGCTCACCCGCGAGCAGGCCATCGCGCTCGGGCCGACCACGGCGGCGGAGCGCAGGACGTTCACGCAGATCGTCGGCAACCGGCGCTTCCTCGTCGACCAGGCACTCGGTGAGCTCGACCCGCCGCTGCGCGACCCCCAGGTCGCCCTGATCACGTCCGCGGCCTACCAGCGGATGCGCATGATGGAGGACCAGATCATCTCGGGCAGCTCGCCGGGCGACTGGTTGAGCGTGAGCGAGGAGCTGGCCAAGTCGTTCCAGGACGTCCAGATGCGGGCCAGCACCGACCTGAACGCACGCGCCGACCCGGTGGCCGACGAGGTGCTCAACCGGGCGCACCTGCTGGCGGGCACGGCCCTCGTCCTCGTGATCGTGTCGATCGTGTTCTCGCTGCGGATGGGCAACCGGTTGTCGCGCGAGCTCGGCGCGCTCCGGCTGGCCGCGCTGGAGGTGGCGCAGGAGCGCCTGCCGCACGTGGTCGGCAAGCTGCGCGGGGGCGAGCGGGTCGAGCTGCCCGAGGTGTCGGTGGCGAGCAGCACCGTCGAGATCGACGACGTCGGGCAGGCCTTCTCCACGGTCCAGCAGACCGCCGTCGAGGCCGCCATCGGGCAGGCTCGGCTCAACGAGGGCGTCGGCCACGTCTTCCGCAACCTGGCCAGGCGCAGTCAGACGCTGCTGCACCGCCAGCGCATCCAGCTGGAGGACATGCAGCACCGCGCGACCGACCCGGACGCCCTTGAGGACCTGTTCAAGCTCGACCACCTCACCACCCGCATGCGCCGCCACGCCGAGGGCCTGATCATCCTGTCGGGCGCCACGCCGGGCCGCGGCTGGAGCCGCCCCGTGCCGCTGCTCGACGTGGCCCGCGGCGCGGCCGCCGAGGTGGAGGACTACCCGCGGGTCACCGTCGAGCCGATGTCCGGCCAGCGCCTGGCGGGCCCCGTCGTCGGCGACGTGATCCACCTCGTGGCGGAGCTGATCGAAAACGCGACCGTCTACTCCCCCGCCCACACCCAGGTCATCGTGCGGGGCGAGGAGGCGGCCAGGGGGTTCGTCTTCGAGGTGGAGGACCGGGGGCTCGGGTTGAGCGCAGAAATGCTGGCCGAGCTCAACGAGCGGCTGGCCAGCCCGCCGGAGTTCGACCTGGCCGACAGCGACAGGCTCGGCCTTTTCGTCGTCTCCCGACTGGCCGCCAGGCATGACATCCGCGTGACACTACGCGGTTCACCATATGGAGGGACCACCGCGATCGTGTTGATCCCGGCTGAGCACGTGGCGGATCCGAACCCGGAGCCCCACGTCAAGGAACCCGCTCGACCCATGCGGGTGGTGCGCAGTGAGTGACAACAGCCCGGAAGAGCGCTGGCTGGACGAGGACGCCGGTCCGATCGTCCCCGCCTATCTGCTGACCAGGGGCCGTACGGTGCCCGCGAGCGAGGCCATCGACCTCATCGCGGTCATCATCACGTCCGGCGGCCTGACGACGCCGCGCGGCCTCGACCCCGAGCACCTGATCATCCTGCAGAAGTGCACCCAGCCGACCCGTCTCGTGGACGTGGCGGCCGAGCTCAACCTGCCCATCGGCGTGATCAGGGTGCTGGTCGGCGACCTGCACGCGCGCCAGCTCGTGCAGGTCGAACACCCGCCCCCCGCGCCCGACGCGAAGGTGCTGCTCGAGGTGATCAGCGGGCTCAAGGCACTGTGACCGCCCGTCGGCCCCGCCACCCGTACGTGGCCGGTCGGCGGGGCCGTCGTGCCGGAGCACCAGCCACAACACCGAACGTGTCGCACGTCAACTGCCGGCACGAGGCTTCTTGCTGAAACTTTCACCTCCGCGGGAGTACGGCACGGCCCTCCGTGGAGGCGTATTTCCAGGCGAGAAGGCGTTGCGGCGACAGCACCCAGGCCGGCAGGACCGGCCCTCGTTGACGCCGGGCCGGACCGTCGGATGTACTCCGCGACAACGCGCTCACCGGAGCAGGCCCATGCATCGATGAAATGTTAACGCTAACCATCCGGCTCGGCACCGTGCGGACAGTCGATGAGGAGAGACATCGATGAGCAGGAAACGACTCGCTTTCACCGTCTCCGTGCTGCTGGCCCTGACGACGGGCACCTCGGCGGCCACGACCCTTCCGGCGCAGGCGCTGGACAACGGCGTCGGCCGTACCCCGCCGATGGGCTGGAACACCTGGAACACCTTCGGCTGCAACATCAACGAAACGCTGATCAAGCAGACGGCCGACGCGCTCGTCAGCAACGGCATGCGCGACCTCGGCTACGAGTACGTCGTGGTGGACGACTGCTGGTTCGACCCCAACCGCGACTCGGCGGGCAACCTCCAGGCCAACCCGTCCCGGTTCCCCAGCGGCATGAAGGCGCTCGGCGACTACCTGCACGCCAGGAACCTCAAGTTCGGCCTCTACCAGGCGCCGCTGGACAAGACCTGCGCCCAGTACTTCGGCAGCTACCCGGGCGCGACCGGCAGCCTCAACCATGAGGTCCAGGACGCCCGGCAGTTCGCCGCCTGGGGCGTCGACTATCTCAAGTACGACTGGTGCTCGCCCACCGGCACCATTGACGACCAGGTGCGCACCTTCGCCAAGATGCGGGACGCGCTGGCGGCGACCGGCCGGCCGGTCCTCTACAGCATCAATTCCAACAGCATTCACGAGAAGACCGGGCCGCAGCGGAACTGGGGCGACGTCGCCAACATCTGGCGCACGACCGAGGACATCACCAACGCCTGGAACACGGGTCAGACCAACGGCTACCCGATGGGCATCCAGAACATCGTCGACGTCAACGTCCCTCTGGCGGGCAACGCCCGGCCGGGGCAGTTCAACGACCCCGACATGATGGTCGTCGGCCGGGGCGGCATGAACGACACCGAGATGCGCAGCCACTTCGCCCTCTGGGCCGTCATGGCCGCCCCTCTGATCGCCGGGAACGACGTCCGGAACATGAACGGCGCGACCGCGACGATCATGAAGAACCAGAACCTGATCGCCATCAACCAGGATTCGCTCGGCCTCCAGGCCACCCAGGTCGGCAACGACGGAACCCGCCGTGTCCTGGCCAAGCGGCTGAGCAACGGCGACGTCGCGGTCGCGCTGTTCAATCAGGGCGGCAGCACCACCACGATCAGCACCACCGCGTCCGCCATCGGCCTGACCGGTGGCCCGTTCACACTCCGGGATGCCTGGACGAACGCCGTCACCACGACGACCGGAAGCATCTCGGCGAGCGTCCCGCCCCACGGCACCGTCGTGTTCCGGGTCAGCGGCGGCACCCCCTTGCCGCCCCCAACCCGGATCCAGGGTGTCGGCTCGGGGAGGTGTCTCGACGTGTCCGGTGCCTCCCAGGCCAACGGCACCCAGGTGGTGATCTGGGACTGCCACCAGCAGAACAACCAGCAGTGGACCTCCACCACCGCAGGTGAGCTGCGCGTCTACGGCAACAAGTGCCTGGACGTCAACAACGCTGCCACCGCCGACGGCACCAGCGTCATCATCTGGGACTGCAACGGTCAGAGCAACCAGCGATGGCGCTTCAACCCCGACGGAAGCATCACCGCCGTCGGGGCGCGCAAATGCCTGGACGCGACGGGCAACGCCACGGCCAACGGCGCCAGGCTCCAGATCTGGACCTGCACCGGCGCGCCCAACCAGCGCTGGACCCGCGCGTGAAGGGCCGTTCGCCCGCCTCCCGCGCCCGGCGCGAAGGTGCTGCTCGAGGTGATCAGCGGGCTCAAGGCACTGTGACCGCCCGTCGGTTGAGCCACCCGTACGTGGCCGCGAACAGCGCGGCCACCGCCCCGGCCGCCGCGGCCACGCCGAAGACCCACTGGTAGCCCCGCACGCCGGGACTGGCGGCCAGGATGGCGGCGATCGCGGCGCCCGCGGTGCTGCCGCCCACGATGCGCACGAGCGCGTTCACGCCCGCCGCGACGGCCGTCATGCCGGGCTGGACGTGCTCGACGGCCATGGTGCCGAGCGCCGCGTAGCCGATGCCGAAGCCGATGCCCATCAGTGAGGTCGCCACGTAGAGGTCGGCGGGGCCGTCGTGCCGGAGCACCAGCCACAACGCCGCGAGACCCGTCACCGCCGAGCCGGCGGCCACCATGGACGAGGCGTGGAAGTGACGCATCAGCCGGCCCGCGAACAGCGAGATCACCAGCATGAACAGCGTGCTGGGCAGCAGGTAGACGCCGACCTGCAGGGTGGAGGCGGCCAGGCCGTAACCGGAGGCGGCGGGCGCCTGGGCGAAGCCCGAGATGCCGGTCAGCAGCGTGAAGAACGCGAGTCCGAGCAGCATCGAGGCCACCGTCGCGCCGACGGTACCGCGGTGGACCAGCATGGACATCTGCACCAGCGGTTCGGCCACCCGGCGCTCGACCACGACCCACACGCCCGCCAGCACCGCCGCGGCCGCGAACAACCCGAGCACGCCGGGCGAGGTCCAGCCCCACGAGCCGCCCTCGCTGATGGCCAGCAGCAGGGCGACCAGCCAGGCGGCCAGCAGCGCGGCGCCGAGCAGGTCGGGCCGCCCCCTGACGGCGGGCGCGTGGTCTCGTACGAGGAAGGCCACAAAGACGGAGGCCGCCAGGGAGATGGCGGCGGTGATCCAGAAGACCAGGTGCCAATCCCCGGAGGCGAGCCCCGCGAGGATCATGCCGCCACCCGAGCCGAACCCCATGGTCGCGCTCAGCACGCCGATGCCGGTGGCGAGCTGGCGGCGGGGCAGTGTGTCGCGCACCACGCCGATGGACAACGGCACGAGCGCGGCCACGAACCCCTGCAGCACCCTCGCCACCATCAACCAGGTCAGCGACGTCGCCAGCGCCGCCATCACAGAGCCCGCGACCAGCAGCGCGAGGGCGCCGAGGATCATGCGGCGTCTGCCGTACATGTCGCCGAAGCGCGACAACAACGGCGTCGCGACCGCGGCGACCAGCAGGCTCAACGTCAGGGTCCAGCTCACGGCGGTGAGAGAGGCGTGCAGCTCGCGTTGCAGCACGGGAAGCAACGGCACGACCGCGGTGTTCTGCAGGGCGGCGATGGACGCCGCGAAGGCCAGTGCCACCACGGCCGGCCAGGGGTTTCGCGCCGACGACGTGTCAGGGCGCGCGGGTGCGACGGCTGTCGCCATGTTCCGCTCCTTTTAGATACTTTGGGTAAGTAGTCGAGGAACGATGATACATACCTAAGTTAGGTAAGCAACCCGATGGACGACGATCTCATCAAGACGGTCTCCGCCTACCGCCGGCTCGCGGCCACGCTCCAGCGCGCCAAGACGCATGAGCGGCTGACCGAGGCCGCGGGCGTCCGGCTCGACCGGCCCGACGTGCAGATCCTCGTTCACCTGCTGGACGCGGGCGAGCCGTGCAGGGTCGGTGCGATCGCCCAGGGACTACAGGTGGAGAGCCCTCACGTGACCCGGCACGTCGCCGCGCTGGAAGGGCGCAAGCTCGTCGAGCGGGTGCGCGACCCCGACGACGGCCGGGCCTGGCGCATCGCGCTCAGCGAGGACGGCGCCGAGGCCGCGCGCAGGTGCCGCCGGGTGACGACGGAGTGGTTCGAGGGCGCCATGGCCGGCTGGCCCGCCGAGGAGCGCGCGGAGCTGGCGAGGCTGATGGACAAGCTCAGCGAAGACATCACCGCGCACCTCAAGGAGCTCTTCCCGGCTACGTGACCAGCACGTCCTCCGCCCGGTGGCAGGCCACCTGACGCCTCCGCACCTCCCTGAGCGCGGGCGGCCGCTCGCACTCGGGCGCGGCCAGCGGGCAGCGCAGCCTGAACGGGCAGCCCGTCTCCGCCGGCACGGCCTCCGTCACGCCCCGGGCCTGCGGCGGCGGGCCGCCGAGTTTCGGCACCGCGTCGCGCAGCGCCAGGGTGTAGGGGTGGGCGGGGTTCGCCAGCAGGTCGCGCGTAGGCCCCGACTCGACGACCCGGCCCGCGAACAACACGTGCGAGGTGCGGCAGAGCCGCTCCACGACGGCGAGGTTGTGGGTGATCAGCAGGCGCTCGGTGTCCAGCGAGGCGATCAGGTCGAGGATCCGCGCCTGCACGGTGACGTCGAGCGCGCTCGTGGGCTCGTCCAGGATGAGCAGGCGGGGGCCGACCGCCAGGGCCCTGGCGATCACCACTCGCTGGCGCTGGCCTCCCGAGAGCTGGTGCGGCCTGCGCGTGGCCAGGCCGGGGTCGAGGCCGACCTGTTCGAGCAGCTCCGGCACCCTGGCTCTGGCGGCGCGGGACCCTCGCACCGGCAGTGCCTCGGCCACGGAGGTGCCGACGCGCATCCTGGGGTCGAGGGCCTCGGCCTGGAAGACCGGCTGGACGTCCTTCCGGAACTTCCGCATGTCCGCTTTTTTGAGTATTTGGTCGCTGTACCAGATATTTCCGGAGATGGGGGTGAGGAGGCCCAGGAACGCGCGCGCCAGGGTCGTCTTGCCCGAGCCGCTCTCCCCGATCAGCCCGACCCCGCCCGCGGTGATGTCCAGGCTCACGTCGTGCACGACCGCGTGGCCGACGTCGCGCCCGGCGTACCCGAGAGTCACCCGCTCGGCCCTGAGCATGGTCACGGCAGCGCCTCCAGCAACTCGCGCGTGTACGGGTGCGACGGCTCGGTCAGCACCCTCGCGGCGGGCCCCGACTCCACCACCTCCCCGTCCTTCATGACGAGCACCCGGTCGGCGATCGTCGAGACCAGGGCCAGGTCGTGGGAGACGAGCAGGAGGGCCAGGTCGCGTTCCTCCCTGAGCCGGCGCAGCACGCCGACCACCTCGGCCTGCACGGTCACGTCGAGGGCGCTGGTGGGCTCGTCGGCGAGGATCACCTCGGCACCCAGGGCGATGGCCAGCGCGATGGCGAAGCGCTGGGCCTGGCCGCCGGAGATCTCGTGCGGGTAGCGGCGCAGGATCGCGCGGTCGAGCATGACCGCCGCCACGGACTCCGCCATGATCTCGTCCAGGCGCCCGTCCTTGCCGCTCCCGACGCCGTGGAGCCTGAGCGCTCGGCGCATCAGCACGCCGAGACGGGTGGCGGGGCTGAGCGCCGACTGGGGTGACTGCATGACGAGCGCGGCCCTCGCGCCGCGGATCTCGCGCAGCCGGCGCGGCGAGGCGGTCAGCACGTCGACCCCGCAGACCCTGACGTGCCCCGAGATGTCGGCGTTCTCGGTAAGGCCGAGGAGCGACAGCAGCGTGGTCGACTTGCCGGAGCCGCTCTCCCCCACGATCGCGACGCACTCGCCCGCGCCCACGTCCAGCTCGGGCACGCCGGCCACCAGCCGCCCCGCGTAGCGCACCTGGAGATCGCGTACCTCGATCACGTGACCTTCCTCGCCCTGGGGTCGAGCGCGTTGCGCAGCCCTTCCCCCAGCATGTTGAACGCGAACGCCGTCACCAGGATCGCCAGCCCGGGGAACGTGCCGATCCACCAGTTCGTGGTGAACAACGTCTGCCCCTGCTGGACCATCAGCCCCCACTCCGCCGTCGGTTCCTGCGCGCCCAGTCCCAGGTACGACAGCGCCGCCGCGGTGAGGATCACGCCGCCCGCGTCCAGCGACATCTGGACGAGGACGGGCGTGAGGGAGTTCGGCAGCACGTGCCGCCAGACGATCAGCGGCGCGGGCACACCGAGGCACCGGGCGGCGTCCACGTAGGGGCGGGTGGCGATCGAGGCGGCCACGGACGCCGCCAGCCGGGTGTACCAGGGCCACCAGGTCACCGCGATCGCCAGGATGACCGTGGTCACGCTCGGCGGCAGCACGACCGCCAGCGCCAGCGAGAGCAGCAGCGCGGGGAAGGCCAGGAACACGTCCGTGACCCGCATGATCACATCTCTGACCCAGCCGCCCGCGTAGCCGGCCACCACGCCCAGCGTGACACCGGCCAGCGCCGAGACCGCCAGCACGGACACGGCGATGGACAACGACGTGCGGGCGCCGTACAGAATTCTCGTGAGCACGTCGCGGCCGAGCTGGTCGGTGCCGAACCAGTGCGCGGCGCCCGGTGGCAGCGACCCCTCCAGAGGGCGCGGCTCGTCCGGGTACGGGGCGAGCCACGGCGCCATGATCGCGGCCAGCACGATCAGCACGATGAGCACCGCCCCCAAGGCGGCGAACCGGTCGGGGACCCGCGGCAGCAGGCGGCGCAGCGGCACCTCGGCGGTGGTCTCCTGGGGGCTCGTCATCGGGTCCTCGCCCGGGGGTCGAGGAAACCCTGGAGCACGTCCACGACCAGGTTGGCCAGCACGTAGACCAGCGCGACCAGGAGCGTGACGCCCGCGATCGCCGGCGTGTCGCGCGAGCGGATCGCCTCGGCGGCGTAGCTGCCCAGGCCCGGCCAGTTGAAGATCGCCTCGACGAGGAAGCCGTTGACGATCGAGTAGGCGAAGACCAGGGCGATCAGCGCCAACACGGGGCTCAGCGCCGGTCGCAGGGCGAACTTGGTCAGGATGGACGTCTCGCCGAACCCGAGCGCGCGTTCCAGCCGGGCGTGGTCCTGGCCGGACTCCTCGATGAGGGTCGCCCTGGTCATCTGGGCGATGACGCCCGTGGGGTAGGCGGCCACGACCAGGGCCGGCAGCACCAGGTGGTGGAGGGTGCTGGTGAGGATGGGCCAGTTGCCGGTGATGAGGGCGTCGACGACGGTGATGTTGGTCCACAGGGTGAGGGGGCTGGTGGTGTCGAGCGAGGAGTCGTACTCACCGGCCACGGGGAACCAGTCGAGCCGGCCGGCGAGGACGAGCTGGAGGGCGAGGGCCAGCCAGAAGACGGGGACGGAGACGGCCAGCATGCTGCCGAACCGTACCCCGAAGTCCGGAAATTTCGTCTTGTAGCGGGCGGCGAGCACGCCGATCGGGATTCCCACGACCACCGCGATCAGCAGCGCCGCCCCGACGAGTTCGAGCGAGGCGGGGAAGGCGAGATAGAGGTCGTCGCGCACGGGCTGCCGGGTGTGCAGGCTGACACCCCAGTCGCCGGTGACCAGGTCCCGCACGTAGGCGACGAGCTGCACCGGCAGCGGATCGTCCAGCCCGAACCTCTCGCGCGCCGCGTCGAGTTCCTCGGGAGTGGCCTTCGGCCCGGCGAAGGCCACCGCGGGATCTCCCGGCACCAGCCGCATGACGGTGAACGTGAGCACGACCACGCCGGCCACGACCAGGAGGGCCTGGCCGAGCCGGCGGGCCAGATAGCGCAGCATGCGGTCAGCGCGCGCGTTGGAGGTCGTAGAAGAAGACGACGTTGGGATAGGCGGGGTTGTCCACGTATCCCTTGACGTCCGCGGTGAGCGCGCGCTGGTAGGTCTGCACGTACGGCACCGCCACCGCCGCCTGCTCCTCGATGATCTTCTTCTGCAGGTCCTTGAACGCGTCGTCCGCCTTGAGCGCGTCGGTCGCCATGAGTTCGGGCAGCTTCTCGATGGCCGCGTCGATCTCACGGTCCTTCAGGTACGACAGGTTGAACCGCGGCTCGTCCTCGCTCTTGAACACGTTGAGGAACCACGAGTATGCGTCCGGATAGTCCGGATACCAGTACATGACGAAGATGTCCTGCCCCTGCTGCTTGCCCTGGTCCCACTGGGCGCTCCACGTCATGGGCTTGGCCTGCAGCGTGATGTTGAGCTTCTTCAGCGCCGAGCTGAGCAGCGTGACCAGCATCTTCTGGTCCTCGTCGCCCTGCGCGTAGGTGAGGGAGAGCCTCAGCTCGGGGTTGTCGGGGCCGTACCCGGCCTCGGCCAGCAGTTCCTGTGCCCTTCCCAGGTCGGGCTTGGGCTCCATGCCGCTCACGTGGCCGAGCAGCCCCTCCGGCACCAGGCCGCTGGCCTTCGAGCCCGAGCCCTTCAACGCCGCCGCCAGGCCGTCGTAGTCGATCGCGAGTTGCAGCGCCTGCCGGATCCTGACGTCCTTCGTCGGGCCCGCGGCCGTGTTGAACAGCACCAGCAGGTTCTGGAACGACGCCGACCGCGCGGTCCGGACGTTGTCGGTCATACCGGCCTGCTCGAACAACTGCGGGTTCAGCCGCTGGACGAAGTTGACCTCGCCTTTCTGGAGCAGCTGCCACGCGGTGGTGATTTCGGGAGTGACCCGGAAGGAGACCTTCCTGTACTGCTCGGGCGTCCAGCCGCCCCAGTAGTCCTCGAACGCCTTCAGCGTGAGCTCGGTCTCCTTGCCCTTCTGCCACGAGTCGATCGTGTACGGGCCGGTGCCGGCGGTCGTCTTGCCGTCGGCGTCCACCGCGTCCACGTCGTAGATGTAGGCGGCGTAGCCGGAGGAGGCGACGAGGTCGAGCGGCGCGGCGCGCTTGAGGGTGAACTTCAGCGTGGTCGCGTCCACGGCCTCGATCCTGTCGACCGGGTCCCAGATGTAGGCCGCGCCGCCCTTCTTCCTGATCGTGCGCTCGATCGCCTTCTTCGCCGCCGCGGCGTCCATCGTGGCGCCCGAGTGGAACTTCACGCCCTGGCGGAGCTTGAACGTCCACTCCTTGCCGCCGTCGGCCGAGGTCCACTCGGTGGCCAGGCGCGGTTCGGCCTCGCGGGTCTGGAAGTTGTAACGGGTCAGGCCCTCGTAGATGTTCGACAGGGCGACGATCTCGTTGGAGTAGGAGGTGGCCGGGTCCCAGTCGGTGACGACGTCGAGGTTCGGCGCGTAGACGAACGTGCTGTCGTTGGCCTTCGCGGTCTGCCTGGCGGCCGGTCCGGTGCTGTCCGCGGGCTGCGGTGTGCCTCCGGCGCCGCGCACCTGGCCGCCCGCGCACGCGGCGGCGGTCATGGCCAGGACGCCGGTGAGCCCGGCTACGAGCAAGCGCTTGTGCCAGCGCATGGTGGGGGGATCCTTTCGATCTGTCACCGGGCGAGGGGTCCGGCTGCTTTGACGTGTACGCGTACGGCGGGCTCGGAGAGATAGCTCAGTGGCACCTCGAGGAGATCCACGATCTCGACGCCGGAAGGGTCCGCCCCCGCCGCCACAGCTCGCGCCGCCGCCTCTTCCTTGGCCCTTTCGATGGCTTTCGGCCGACTATCTCCCGCAGGCAAGATCGTATCCACTCTGCCGCTCGCGAGGGCGATCGCGGCCCCCACGGCGTTGGCCACCTCGGCGTGCTCAGGGCGGATCACCCCGCTCACGCCCGGGATGCGGCCGGGCAGGATGAACGCCCCGCCGCCCACCGCGACCAGGGGCCGGTCGGTCCTGCCGAGCGTCATGCGGTCCACCGCGTCCACGACCATCTCGTCGGCCACGAGCACCGCCCTGGCCAGGACGTCGGCGATCGTCTCCCGCCCGTCCCCCGCGCGCGGTCCTTTCTCCGGCCCGGAGCGCGCGGCCTGTCGGGCCAGGACGGACTCGGGGAGCCGGCCGCGCCAGCCGGCCGACCCGGGCGGGGTACGGCCCGCCGCCACCGCCGCGTCGGTCATCGTGGCCGTGTCCCCGCCGAAGACCAGCGCCTCGCCGGCGATCCGGTAGCCGACGGAGTCGGGGCCGACGCCACCGCCGCGCACCACGCTCCCGCCGCCGAGGGCGATGGCGAGGATGTCCGGCATCCGGAAGTTGGTCAGCACCCCGCCGATCTCGACCGCCGCCGCCGACTCGCGAGGGAAACCGCCGGTCAGCACCCCGAGGTCGGTGGACGTACCGCCGACGTCCACCACCACCGCGTCCGCCACGCCGGACAGGTACGCGGCGCCGCGCAGGGAGTTGGCCGGGCCCGAGCCGATCGTCGCGACCGGCATCCGCTCGGCGTGCTCCACCGCCATGAGCGTGCCGTCGTTCTGCGCCAGGTACGGGCGCGCGCCCAGGCCACGCTCGGCCAGGGCGGCGGTCAGCGCGCCGGTCACGTGGGCGGCGACGCCGTACAGGGCGGCGTTCAGCACGGTGGCGTTCTCGCGTTCGAGCAGCCCCAGCGTGCCGATCTCGTGGCTGAGCGAGACCGGCAGGCCGTACTCGGAGGTGACCAGTTCGGCGACGAGGCGCTCGTGCTCGTCGCTGGCCGGGCTGAAGACGCTCGTGACGGCCACCGCGTCGGCCCGCACGCCGTCCAGGAAGCGGCGGACGGCTCCGAGGCCGGGCGCGCCGATCTCGCGGCCGTCGACGTAGTGCCCGCCGGGGACGATGGCCTCCCCCGCCGACACGGCCGCGCGCAGGTCGTTCGGCCAGCCCGACAGCGGGGGCACGGCGGTGGTGGCGGGGGCGCCGAGCCTGAGCACGGCGACCCGGCCGAGGTTCCTGCGTTCCAGGATCGCGTTGGTCGCGTGCGTGGTGCCCAGCATGATCCTGGCCACGCGGCTACGTGCGCCGCCGCCCTGCCCGTCCCGCGCAGCGGGCGGGTCCTCGGCTCCTTCCAGCTCCGCCAGCACCGCGTCCATGGCCGCCCGCAGCCCTCCGGTAACGTCCGGGGTGGTCGGACGCTTGGCCTTGGCCACCACCCGGCCGCCCGGGCCGAGCACGACCGCGTCGGTGTTCGTGCCGCCGACGTCGATCCCGATGCCGAGCTCCGGCAGGTCAGCCATGCGCGGTCAACTCCTCGACGGGTACGTAGTCGTGGTCGTAGCCGAACGCCCTGGGACCGGCCGTCTCCAGTCCTTTGGGCGTGCGCCAGAGCGGGTCGCACGGCCAGGCGAGCACGCTGACGCGCTGGCCGTACCTCAGGCTCTCGGTCTGGACGGCGGCGGCCGTCTCGGTGTCCACGACGGTGATGAGGTCGGGCACCATGGCCCGCACGGCGCCGTCCTCGACGGCGATGAGGTTCTCGTTCTGCAGTTCCACGGTGAGACGGCGGCCGCGGTCGTCTCCGGTGCCCTCGATCGTGGCGGTCCCCCTCACGAAACCGCCGGTGGTGCGGCGGTCCACGTCGGTCAGCTTGCCGGTGATCAGGCGTACGGCGCCGAGGCGGTCCCGCAGCGCGCCGAGCGGGTCGGCCGCGCCCTCGGTGGCCCTGCCGATCCCGATCGCGCGGGTGACCGTGCCCTCGATGACCGCGCCGCGGGCACGGTCGGCCGTGAGGACGTAGTCGGCCATCAGCGCGTGCGAGCCCGCGGCCACGCACACGGCCCGCGCCAGGCGTTCCGACCAGAGCCCGTCGATCGGGCGGATGGTCACCACATTTCCCACGATGTCAGACATGATCACGAGGTCTGCCGGGAGCCCGGCCACGTACATCGACACCATCTGCACCTCGGGGAACGCCCGGCCCATGCCGTCGGCGTCGAGCAGCGGCACCCCGAGGCGCGCGGCCCAGGCGACCGGCGCCACCCCGTTCGAGCCGCCGATCTCGGAGGACATGATCGCGCTCGGCGGGCGGCCGAAGAGCCGCTCGACCTCCTCGGCGACGCGCTTGGGCTCGTCCTCCCCCTGGATCATCTCGTGCCCGACCGTCGGCGCCCCGATCCCGGACAGCGGCACGACCAGCGCGTCACCGGGCAGGTCGGCCAGATCGACCAGCGGCACCTCGCCGTACGCGCGGATGGCCCTGACCGCGGCCAGCGAACCCGCGCGCACGTCTCCCCCGCCGCCCGTGCCGAGGATCGCGCACCCGCGGGCGAGTGCGGGAATGTCACTCTCGTCAATGCTCATATGGCTGCACAACCAAGCACATACCGCCTCAATGTGCCAGTCTGACATGTGAGGGACAAAACAGGTTGCGCCGTCGTACGGGCGGCCGCCATGCTCGATACCGGCACCTGAACCAGCGGAAAGGACCTCCCATGACCACCCGGCGAATGCGCGTGCGGCGCCGTACGGGCGTGTCCTGGGTGCGCCGAGGCTGATCCTCCCGGCCCCGGCCCCGCCCGGACATCTCCCAGGCGGGTGGGGGCGCTGGTGTGCCCGGCGATTTCATACGTCGCTCCAGGCGGGTTCGATTCCCGCACCCGCCACGAGCCCTCGTGGCGCAGCGGAGAGCGCACCTGTTTCCGAAACAGGAGGCCGCTGGTTCGATTCCAGCCGGGGGCGCTGGTACATCTGAGGTGAGCAACCGGGAGGACGCATGCGGATTTCGGTGGCCGCCGACAGCAAGGACGGCGTGGCCGAGCGGGTCGTGACGGAGCTGCGCAGGCGCGGGCACGACGTGGTCACCCACGGCGCGCTCGGCGACGGCGAGCGCGCCGACTGGGCGTGGGCCTGCGAGCTCGCCGCGAAAGACGTCAGCGAAGGGCGGGCCGACCAGGCGGTCGTCTGCTGCTGGACGGGCACGGGCGCGTCCATCGCGGCGAACAAGGTGCCCGGCGTACGGGCCGCGCTCTGCGTCGACGCCTACACCGCCGACGGCGCCCGCACCTGGAACGACGCCAACGTCCTCGCGCTCAGCCTCCGGCTGACCTCCGACGTGGTGCTCGGCGAGATCCTCGACGCCTGGTTCGAGGGGCGGCCCAGCACCGACGCCGCCGACCTCGCGAACGTCTCCCATCTCGACGAAATCTGACTGCGCTTGGGGCGCATGTCCAATGTGCGGTGCACGCATTGCGGGCAGGCGCTGGAGACCGGCTTCGTCATGGACTCCGGCCAGAGCTCCCAGGGATGCGTCACGTGGGTTCAAGGCCCGCTCGAACGCGGCGTGTTCAGCGGGGCCACGCATTTCGGCCGGACCAAGTGGCCGGTCGAGGCCTTCCGCTGCCGTAGGCGCCGCCACCTCGAACTCTTCGCCGGCCTACCCGGCTGACGGTCCGGAACCGTCGCAGCGGAGACACGTAAATCGTCGGTGCGGGCGTTTAGGGTGCTGGGCATGACCGACGTGCTGCTCCGTGGCGGGCTCCCCTGGAGGCTCGGCTCAACCGCCGACATCCTCGTCCGCGACGGCCGGATCGCCCGGGTCGGCCAGGGCGTGGACGCGCCCGCCGCCCACGTGGTCGACGTCGCGGGTCAACTGGTGCTGCCCGGCCTCGTCGAGGCCCACTGCCACCTCGACAAGACCCTCTACGGCGGGCCCTGGGTGCCTCACTCCGCCGACGACACGCTCGCCGGCCGCATCGGCAACGACCTCGCCCGCCGCGGTGAGCTGGGCGTGCCGAGCGTCGAGCGGATCGGCGCGCTGCTGGAGCGCATGAGCGCGGCCGGCACCACCCATGTGCGCACCCACACCGACATCGACCCCGAGGTCGGGCTGCGCGGCGTGGAGGCCGTGCGCGAGGCGTCCGCACGTTCCCCGGTCGACGTGCGTCAGGTCGCCTTCCCCCAGCACGGCGTGCTGACCAACCCGGGCACCGCCGAGCTGCTCGAAGAGGCGCTGAAGGGCGGCGTCGAGGCGGTCGGCGGCATCGACCCGGCCGGCGTCGACCGTGATCCCGTGCGCCACCTCGACCTGGTCTTCGGCCTGGCCGAGCGTTACGGCACGCACCTCGACATCCACCTGCACGACGGCGGCTCGCTGGGTGGCTGGGAATTGGAGCTCATCACCGAGCGCACCCGGGTGCTCGGGCTGGGCGGCCGCGTCACGGTCAGCCACGCCTACGCGCTCGGCCAGCTCGACGAGGCCTACGTCGACCGGCTGGCGCGGGGCTTCGCCGAAGCGGGCGTGGCGCTCGCGACCGGGGCCGTCTACAGCTATCCCGTGCCGCCGATCAAGAAGCTGCGGGCCGCGGGCGTCACGATCGCGTGCGGGCACGACGGCATCCGCGATCTGTGGGGCCCCTACGGCAGCGGCGACATGCTGGAGCGGGCCATGCACGTCGCCTACCGCAGCACGTTCCGCAGAGACGAGGACATCGAGCTGGCACTGGAGGCCGCCACCTACGGCGGCGCACATGCGCTGGGGCTGACAAGCTACGGCCTGTCCGAGGGCGACCGGGCCGACCTGGTGGTCGTGCCCTCCGGAGGCCCGGCGGAGGCCGTGGTCGTTCACCCTGCGCGCACTCTGGTCATGAAAGACGGCGTAGTCCTGCACAATTGACCGGCGGGACCATCGAAAGGCAACCAAGTGCTCTCTATTCACCAGCGGATCGCGGCAGAGCTCGGCGTACGCGACGGGCAGGTGCAGGCGGCCGTCGATCTGCTCGACGGCGGCGCGACCGTGCCGTTCATCGCGCGATACCGCAAAGAGGCCACCGGCGCCCTCGACGACGCGCAACTGCGCACGCTCGAGGAGCGACTGCGTTACCTGCGCGAGCTGGAGGAGCGCCGGGTGGCCATCCTGGAGTCGATCGAGTCGCAGGGCAAGCTCGACGACGAGCTGCGCGAGCAGATCATGGCGGCCGAGACCAAGGCCAGGCTCGAAGACATTTACCTGCCTTACAAGCCCAAACGGCGCACAAAGGCGCAGATCGCCCGGGAGCTGGGGCTGGAGCCGCTGGCCGACCGACTGCTCGCCGATCCCTCGATCGACCCGGTCGCCGCCGCAGACGGCTTCGTCACCGAGGGGGTCGCCGACGCGTCCGCGGCCCTCGAAGGGGCCAGGGCGATCCTGATCGAGCGCTTCGCCGAAGACGCCGACCTCATCGGCGCCCTGCGCGAGCAGCTGTGGAACCGCGGGCGGCTGGTGTCGAAAGTGCGCGAGGGCAAGGAGGAGGCGGGGGCCAAGTTCTCCGACTACTTCGATTTCGGCGAGCCGTTCACCAAGCTGCCCTCCCATCGCATCCTGGCCATGTTCAGGGGCGAGAAGGAAGAGATCCTCTCCGTCACGCTCGAGCCCGACGACAGCCCCGACTACGAGATGCGCGTCGCCTCCCGGTTCGGCGTCTCCGACCAGGGCAGACCGGCCGACAAGTGGCTGACCGAGACCGTGCGCTGGGCCTGGCGCACGCGCATCCTGGTGCATTTGGGCATCGACCTGCGCATGCGGCTGTGGCAGGCGGCCGAGGAGGAAGCGGTGCGGGTGTTCGCGGCCAACCTGCGCGACCTGCTGCTCGCCGCCCCGGCCGGCAGCCGGCCGACGATGGGCCTCGACCCCGGCCTGCGCACCGGCGTGAAGGTCGCCGTGGTCGACGCCACGGGCAAGGTCGTCGAGACGGCCACGATCTACCCCCACGAGCCCAAGCGGCAGTGGGCCGAGTCGCTCGCCGTCCTCGGCGCGCTCGCGCAGCGGCACGGGGTCGAGCTGATCGCCATCGGCAACGGCACCGCGTCGCGCGAGACCGACAAGCTGGCCGGCGAGCTGGTCCAGCACATGCCGTCGGTGACGAAGATCGTGGTTTCCGAGGCCGGGGCCTCGGTCTACTCCGCCTCCCCCTACGCCTCGCAGGAGCTGCCCGACCTCGATGTGTCGCTGCGCGGCGCGGTCTCCATCGCCCGCAGGCTGCAGGACCCGCTGGCCGAGCTGGTCAAGATCGATCCCAAGTCGATCGGCGTCGGCCAATACCAGCACGACCTCGCCGAGTCCAAGCTCTCCCGCTCGCTCGACGCGGTGGTCGAAGACTGCGTCAACGCCGTCGGGGTCGAGGTCAACACCGCGTCGGCGCCGCTGCTCACCCGTGTGTCCGGCATCGGCTCCACGCTGGCCGAGAGCATCGTCCGCCACCGCGACGCCAACGGCCCCTTCCGCACGCGCTCGGCGCTGAAGAGCGTGCCCAGGCTCGGGCCCAAGGCGTTCGAGCAGTGCGCCGGCTTCCTGCGCATCCGTGGCGGCGACGACCCGCTCGACGTCTCCAGCGTGCACCCGGAGGCCTACCCCGTGGTGCGGCGCATCCTCGACGCCGTCAAGAGCGACCTCAAATCGCTGATCGGCAACAGCGCGGCGCTGCGCTCGCTGCGGCCCGACGACTTCACCGACGACACGTTCGGCCTGCCCACGATCACCGACATCCTGCGCGAGCTGGAGAAGCCCGGCCGTGACCCGAGGCCCGCGTTCAAGACGGCCACCTTCAAGGAGGGCGTCGAGAAACTTTCCGACCTGACGCCGGGCATGATCCTGGAGGGCGTCGTCACGAACGTGGCCGCGTTCGGCGCCTTCGTCGACGTCGGCGTGCACCAGGACGGCCTCGTCCACGTGTCGGCCATGTCCCGCACCTACGTCAAGGACCCCCGCGACGTGGTCAAGCCCGGCGACATCGTGCGCGTCAAGGTCCTCGACGTCGACATCCCCCGCAAACGCATCTCCCTGACGCTGCGCCTGGAAGACGAGATCACCCCCCAGTCGCCTTCCGACGGCCCCCGCCGCGGTGCCGGCCGCCAGGGCACGCGCCCCGCCGACGACGGCCGCGACGGCGGCCGCGGCACCGGCAACCGGGGCGACGGCGATCGCAGCGATGGCGGCAGAGGCAACGCCGGGCGTGGCAGCGGCGGCCGCGGCCAGGGCGCCCGTGGCGACGGAGGTCGCGGCCAGGGCGGCCAGGGCACCCGCGGGGAGGGCGGTCGCGGCGGCCAGGGCGGTCGCGACGACCGCCGGGGCGACGACGGCAGAGGCAACGGCCAGCGCGGCAACGGCGACGGAGGCCAGCGTGGGCGCGGCGGCCAGCGCCGCCCCGCGCCCACGGGCGCCATGGCCGAGGCCCTGCGCAAGGCCGGCCTCACCGGCGACGACTGACCTCCGCAGCGCTTCACCCTGTCTCAGGCCAGGGACAGACGACCCGACCGGACGGGGCACTCGGCCGGGCGAAGCAGCCGGACCAGAGGAGGGCGATCGTCCCCCGGAGCAGGACGTGGGCCGACCCGCCGGCGACTAGAGGTATTCCGAGGTTTCGCATCTCGGGTCGCCGGCGTTCGGCACGTCGAAGATGACCTCCAACCGGATGTAGCCCTGGCCGCGGGAGTAGTTCTTCTCGCGGAGATTGCGCACGCCGTCGTTCGAGATGGCGCTGTCGGTGGACGTCTTCGTGGTCGGCGCCGTTCCGGAGTCGCCGATGGTGATGTTGTTCTTCGTACGCCTGCCGTTCTCGTTGTAGATGTAATAGTCGATCTTCGTGATCGTCCTGCCGCCGTTGGTGTAGTAGACGTACGCCGAGCCATATCCGGCGTTGGAGACGCACGAGAGGGACAGCGTCTTGGCGGCGGCTGCCTGGGCTGGGGTCGTCGTGGCGGCCAGGCTGATCGCGGTCACGGCGGCGCCGCAGAATGCCGTCAGACGGGTGGAGAGCTTGGACACGTAGGTTTCCCTTCAGCGACTGACAGATCGGCGACAGCCCTTTCGGTGGCCGACCTCGGTGTTCGGTGGGTTGCCAGCTCCAGGCTGCCCAAGCGCGCGTGCGAATTGTTGAGCGACAACCCACACTTCTTAGCTACGCGTTCACCGTCGCTCCGCGGGGTCGCCGGGCGGAACGCTCATGCGGGCACGTGTGGTCCTCGTGTCCGGAGGGCGGACCGGCGAGGGGCCGGTTCCGAGTGGCAGGCTCGGACGGGCCGGAGCGGGGGCTCAGGCCTGCGGGATGAGGCTGCTGGCGACAGGGGCGGTACGGTCGGATGGTGAGCACAGAGGCGTTTTCCACGGCTGTCGTCCAGGCTCGTGACCTGCTCAGGTGGCGTTCGCCCTTGCGGACCGAGCTCTGGGCGGCCCGGATCGCGGCCGGGTTGGCGCCGGAGCAGGTACGACCCTTCCTGGACGAGCTGGCGGCGGACGGCGGTCCAGAGGCGCGGCTCACACTGGTCGCTCTCGCCGCGGTCAACGCCGGCCGTCCGTCGCCTTCCCCCAGCGCATCCGATGCGCCGGACGTGGCGGCCGACCCCCTGGCAGGGGACGGCGACACGGTGCGGGACGGCGACGCGGTGGCGGGAGCCGGGGTGTACACCGACGCCGCCCGAGGGCTCGACGAGACCCTTGCCGGATGGGTGCGCCGGATGGGGCGGGTGACGTGTGAGGGCGCCTGGTACGGCAAGGCCGACCCGTACGGCGAGCAGGTGCTGGCGGTCCTCTCCTACCGCTACGACAACGGCAAGGAGCCGCACATCCTGGTGGTCGGCATCGACCAGCCGCATGGCGGGCTGGCGGTCGACGCGCTGGTCGAGGAGGTGAAGTTCCTCGACGATCTGGGGCTGGCGGCGGCCGAACCGGGGACGGTGGCCGGGCGCATCCTGGACGCGTTCGAGCTGGGTGACCGGATCATGGGGGTGGAGGTCGCGGACACGCTGGCGAGTGTGCGACCGCTGGCGATCACACGCGCCCAGGGTGTCCCTGGGCTGGTACGCGGAGCGTCCGACGACACCCTGGCCCGGTTCCGGGATCTGCCGGACGTGCCGGGAGCACGGGAGGCGTTCGAGAAGCTGGCCGAGTTCGTCGGGGACCGGCCGCTGTGGTGGAGCCCGCGGCGGGTCTCGGCGTTCCTGACGTCGTGGTTGCCCAGGGAGGCGATCCTGTCGGAGGCGGCCATCGCGGCGATGCCGGAGGTGGTCCGGGCCTGGAGCCGGTTCAGCGGCGGTCATCCGGCGGTGCTGCGCCAGGTCGACGAGGACGCGCCCCGCCTGCCGGCGCTCATGGCCGACGACTCCCTGGCCGGGCTGGGCAAACGCATCGCCCAGAACCGCCTCTGACCCCTGACCGGGCCCCGAACGTACCCAGTCCCGACCAGAGGTCCCGGGCCGGCGCACATCTCGCCGAAAACGGGCGCTGGACGCGTCGACGCGGCACTGACCCTGGGCGTTGCATGCGCACAGCGAAGGCCGGGACAGGCGGATATGGAAGACGTGGGTCTGGATGTTCTTGGTTGCAGTGGACGGTGGATCGTCGCCCCACAAGACGTCGGCCAAGCGCTCCTGCGTAACCAGATGCCCGCCCTCCACTATCAGGGTGGCCAGAAGCATCCGGCGCAGCGGCGGGCCGATGGGCACTTCACCGTCGGGGCCGGTGACCTCCAAGGGTCCGAGAATCTTGAACTGCATCCAGGCATCACCTCGTCTCCGTACACGAGCCACCTTGCGGTTGGAGGACAAGTGACGAGCGTAAGTACGAGGACTTTCGGTTTGATTTACGTCACTTCCCGCGAGCCCTCGCCTCGCGGCCGGACAGAGCGCTCCCAACGGGCTCAGAAGGCGTACCGGATGCGGCAGTAAGGCAGCTTGGTGGTGATCAGGTCGGTGAGGGCGCTCACGTAGCGGCCCTTGAGACCCGTGCGGTAGCGGACGTTCCAGCCGCCCGTCTGTGACCGTTTGGCCTGCTGCACGTCCGGCCGCCACAACACCTCCTCCGCCTGCGGATGCCACCCCAGGTTGACCTCGTGGAGGCGGTCGTTGTGGGTGAGGAACACGATCTCGGCGGCGAGTTGCCGTCGCGCTTCGGCGTTGAGGGCGTCGTCGAGGTGTTCCAGCAGTTCGGCCCAGCTCTCCAGCCAGCCGTCGCGGACGACGACCGGGCTGAGGTTGACGTGCACCTCGTAACCGGCGGCGACGAAGTCGTTGATCGCCGCGATCCGTTCGGTGATGGGCGAGGTGCGGATGTCGAGGAGTTTGGAGTCGGCGGCGGGCATGAGGCTGAAGCGGATCCTGGTGCTCGACCGGGGGTCCCATCCGAGCAGGTCGCGGTTGACGTATTTCGTGGCGAAGCTGGCCTTGGCGCCGGGCAGGTCGCGGAACGTCTCCACGAGGTCGCGGACGTTGCGGGAGATCGTGGCGTCGACGGAGCAGTCGGAGTTCTCGCCGATGTCGTAGACCCAGTCGTGCGGGTCGACCTGGTTGGGCTCGGGCTTGACGCCCTGCCGGGCGGCGTGGCGCTGCAGGTAGGCGATGATCTTCTCGATGTTGGCGAAGACGGTGATCGGGTTGCTGTAGCCCTTGCGGCGCGGGACGTAGCAGTAGGCGCAGGCCATCGCGCAGCCGTTGGCCGTGGATGGGGCGATGAAGTCGGCGGAGCGGCCGTTGGGGCGGGCCGTCAGCGACTTCTTCACCCCGAGGACCAGTGCCTCGGTCTTGATGCGCACCCAGCGGGCGACGTTGGCCTCGTCGCCGTAGAGCTCGGGGATGCGGTGGTGGCCGGCGATCCCGACGAGCTCGGCGTCGGGATAACGGGCGAGGATCTCCCGGCCGCGGGGCAACTCGGCCGCCGCGGGTTCGAGGTAGATGCGCCGGATGTCCAGCAGGTTGTCACGTGTGGTGATGCTCATGTCACTCCCCTTGCCAGGCTACCGGGGCTGGTCCAGTGGGCAGGCATAGGCGGTCCTGGAGGCGAGCTGCCACGTCCGTACGTCGGCCCCGCACCGCCGGCACCGTTCACGCTTGTAGACCCAGCGTTCGTCGGGCGCGTCCGGGTCGCTGACGACCTGCCCGGCGTCGCGCCCGAGCGGCATGTACGCGGTCGCCGCCTCCCACAGGCGGGCGGCGGCGTCGGGGCCGATGCCGCGCGCACCCGGGTGCAGGCCGGTCAGGAACAGCAGTTCCGCCCGCCACGCGTTGCCGATACCCGCCAGCACGCCCTGGTCGAGCACGGCCGCGCCGACCGGGCCGCGGAAGGCGGTGAGCCGTTCGACGGCCTCGGAGGGCTCGGCGTCCCGGCGGAGCGGGTCGGGGCCGAGTGAGGCGCGCAGCTCGGCGAGGGCCTGTGGTCCGAGCGGCTCGCACCGGATGGGGGCGATGAGGTCGTACGCCACCTCCTCGGTGGCCAGCCGGAGCCGGGTGCCGGGCCTGGGAGCGGTTGCCGGGTCGGCGTGGCGCAGGAAGAGACCGCGCATCCCGAGGTGCACGTGGATGGTGGGGGCTCCGTCGACGTGGTACAGGAGGTGCTTGCCCACGGCCTCCACCTCGGTGACGGCCCGCCCGTCGTAGGGGCGGGCGTCGAAGCGGCCCTGAGGGCTGGTGGCGCGTACGACGCGGCCGGAAAGCGCCGCGTGTTGCTCGCCGGCGTGGCGGTGGACGAGGTGACCTTCGGGCATATCTCCGATCTACCCGCTGAGCTGGGCCGAAGCGCTGGACAACAACATGTCGAGCGCCGTCGGGTACGCGCTGTCGTTCATGTGGGCGACGAGCAGCGGCGCGGTGGCGGCGATGTTGGGGTGGGTGGCGGCGGGCAGCCGGGCGTACGTGTCGCGCCACACCTCCTCGTCGGCCTCCCGCGCGGCCTTGGGGAGGGCGAGGGTGGCGGCGTCGAGGATGGCGAAGGCCAGGCTCTGGTCGATGAAGGCGTGGTAGACGCGCACGGCGTCGTCGTCGGGGAAGCCGGCGCCGCGCAGGACGCCGAGGATGGCCTCGTCTCCCGCCACCTCGTTGGGCCGGCCGGTGACGCGGCTGGCGGTCAGCACGGCGGCCTGCGGGTGGGCGAGATAGGCGTGGTGGATGCGCAGGCCGAGGTCGCGCAGGTCGGCCCGCCAGTCGCCGGTGGCCGTCCAGCCGGCCATGGCGTGCCCGTACAGCTCGTCGGCGATGGCCAGGACCAGGTCGTCCATGCCGCGGAAGTAGCGGTAGACGGCGCTGGCGTCGGCCCCGAGCGCGAGGCCGAGACGGCGGGCGGTGAGCCCGGCCGCGCCGTGCTCGCGCAACATCCGCAGCGCGGTCTCGACGATGAGCCGGTGGGTCAGGACCTGTCCGTGTTTGGTGGGGCGCCGCCGCCTGCGTGACGCCTCATCGACCACCCGTTTTGCCACAGTATGCCCCTTATGCCAACGCCATTGACGTTAATGACCCTAAGGCATTGGATAAACGACGCACCCCTCAAACTCGCATAAAAGGGGATCTATCGTCATGCGTATCCTCCTCGTCGGCTCCGGCGGCGTAGGCACCGCCATCACCAGGATCGCGGCGCGCCGTCCCTTCTTCGAGCACATGGTCGTCGCCGACCACGACCTCTCCCGCGCCCAGGCGGCCGTGGCCGCACTGGGTGAGCGGGCGGGGAGGTTCACCTCGGCCAGGGTCGACGCCGCCGACGGCGCCGCCGTCACCGCGCTGCTCGCCGGGCACGGCTGCGACGTGCTGCTGAACGCCACCGATCCCCGGTTCGTGTCGCCGCTGTTCGAGGCCGCGCTCGCGGCCGGGGCGGGCTATCTCGACATGGCGATGTCGTTGTCGCGGCCGCACCCCGACCGGCCGTACGAGGAGGTGGGGGTGAAACTGGGCGACGAGCAGTTCGCCCGGGCGGACGCGTGGGCCGCGTCCGGCAGGCTCGCGCTGGTCGGCATGGGCGTGGAGCCGGGCCTGTCCGACGTCTTCGCCCGCTACGCCGCCGACGAGCTCTTCGACGAGATCGAGGAGATCGGTGTCAGGGACGGCGGCGACCTGACCGTCGAGGGGTACGCGTTCGCGCCGTCGTTCTCCATCTGGACCACCATCGAGGAATGCCTCAACCCGCCCGTCGTCTACGACAAGGATCGCGGCTGGTACACCACGGAGCCGTTCAGCGAGCCGGAGATCTTCGACTTCCCCGAGGGCATCGGCCCGGTCGAGTGCGTCAACGTCGAGCACGAGGAGGTCGTGCTGGTCCCTCGCTGGGTGGACGCCGGCCGGGTCACCTTCAAGTACGGCCTCGGCCAGGACTTCATCGACAAGCTCAAGGCCCTGCACGCCATGGGCCTGGCCGGCACCGAGCCGATCGAGGTCAGGTCCGGCCAGGGGACCGTCCTGGTGGCCCCGCGCGACGTGGTCGCCGCCGCCCTCCCCGACCCGGCAGGGCTGGGTGAGCACATGCGCGGCAGAACCTGCGCCGGCACGTGGGTGAAGGGCGTCAAGGACGGACGGCCACGCGAGGTGTACCTGTACCACGTGGTGGACAACGCATGGTCGATGCGCGAGTACGGCTCCCAGGCCGTTCTCTGGCAGACCGCCGTCAACCCCGTCGTCGCGCTCGAACTGCTGGCCGGTGGGGTGTGGAAGGGCACGGGCGTGCTGGGGCCGGAGGCGTTCGACGCGCGCCCGTTCCTGGACCTGCTGGCCGCGTACGGCTCACCGTGGGGCCTGCGCGAGCAGTGAGGGGGCCGGAGGAAACACAGGGAACGGACACAGGATCATTGAGGTGCGACGACCCGTACACCGGAGGTTGACCCCTTGAGCATCGCCGACGATCCCGACCGCGCCCCCGCCCGCTCCCACCTCTATGCCATGGGCCTGTCGGACGAGGACATGCGCCGCCCCGTGGTGGGCATCGCCTCCACCTGGACCGGCACCATGCCGTGCAACCTGAACCACCGCGAGCTGGCCGCGCACGTGGCCGACGGCGTACGCGCGGCGGGCGGGCTGCCGATGGAGTTCAACACCATCGCCGTCTCCGACAACCTGACCATGCACACCCCCGGCATGCGCACCTCGCTGATCAGCCGCGAAGTGATCGCCGACTCCATCGAGCTCATGGGCCGGGCGCACTCCTTCGACGCCCTGGTGGCCATCGTCGGCTGTGACAAGACCGTCCCGGCCGCCATCATGGCGCTGGCCCGGCTGGACGTGCCCGCGGTCGTCCTCTACAGCGGCAGCATGCTGCCGGGCCGCTGGCGCGGACGCGACGTCACCATCCAGGACATGTGGGAAGCCCTCGGCGAACGCGCCGTCGGCCGCCTCGACCAGAGCGAGCTCGACGACCTGGCCCGGCACGCCTGTCCCGGCGCCGGCACCTGCGCCGCCCAGTACACCGCGAACACCATGGGCAGCGTCGCCGACTTCCTCGGCCTGGCGCCCTTCGGCACGGGCGACATTCCCGCGGTGGCCCCGGAGAAGGACGCCGCGGCCCGGCGCGTCGGCCAGATGGCCATGGAGGCGCTGGCCCGTGACGCGCGCCCGTCGCGCATCCTGACCGAGGACGCCCTGCACAACGCGATCGTCTCGGTCGCGGCCATGGGCGGCTCCACCAACGCCGTCCTGCACCTGCTCGCCATCGCCCGCGAGGCGGGGCTGCCGCTCGCCATCGACACGATCGGCGAGGTGTGCCGCCAGGTGCCGATCATCACCGGGCTCAAGCCGAGCGGCGGCCCTTACACCGCAGCCGACCTGTGGCGGGCGGGCGGCACCTCCCTCGTGGTCCGCCGCCTGCTGGAGGCCGGGCTGCTCAGGGAGAACGTCACCCTGGTCGACGGCCGTACGCTCGCCGACGTCGCCGCGCAGGCCGAGGAGAGGCCGGGGCAGAAGGTGGTGGCCGACGCGCGGCAGCCGTTCAAGGCCCGCGGCGCGCTGGCCATCCTGCGCGGCTCGCTCGCACCCGACGGATGCGTGCTCAAGCTGGGCGGCAAGGACGACTTCCGTCACGAGGGCCCGGCCAGGGTGTTCGACTCGGAGGACGCGTGCATCGCCGCGATCGAGGCGGACCTGATCGTGCCCGGCGACGTCATCGTGGTCCGTTACGAGGGCCCGGCGGGCGGGCCGGGCATGCGCGAGATGCTCTCGATCACCGGCCCGCTGGTCGGCCGGGGCCTCGGCGCCTCGGTGGCCCTCGTCACCGATGGGCGCTTCAGCGGCGTCTCGCACGGGCGGGTGATCGGCCACGTGGCCCCGGAGGCCTACCACGGCGGCCCGATCGCGCTCGTACGCGACGGCGACCCGATCGTCATCGACAGCGCCGCCGCCACCCTTGACCTGCTGGTGCCCGAGGCCGAGCTGGAACGCCGCCGAGCCGCCTGGCGGCGCCCGGAGCGCGAGGTCGAACGCGGCGTGCTGACCAAGTACGTGGCCGCCGTGCGCTCCGCCTCCGACGGCGCGGTCACCGCCTGAACCCGGCGGCGGCCTCCGGGAGCTCGGCATGGTCGGCGGACGGCTATGCTGCCCCTTGACGTGTGGCCGCCCCGAGAAGGAGATTCGCGCGATGTACAAGGAGTTCGCTGTCGAGGCCGTGATGTGGCTGGTCCCGGTCGTGGTGCTGATCGGGCTGGCGCTCCTCGTCACCGCGTAGGCCCGAGGGCCGGCCAGGACACGGCCGGCCCTCGAACCGTCATCTAGCGGTAATACCTGTACGCCACGGACGTGTTGGCGCGGTACCGGAAACCGGTGTAACCGTCGAGGTAACGGTTGTAGAGCCGGTTCAGCGTGCTCGTCCGCACGGTGCAGCTGGCGTGGCGGACCTTACGGGCCCGGATGCTGCCGACGTGGTCGTAGCAGGTCCCTGCCTTCCTGCCGTTCACCGTGAGCCTGACGTTGAGCTTCACGTCGAACAGGTTCTTGCGTGAGATGTTCCTGATCCGGACCTTGACCCGGCAGGTGTTCCTGCACCTGCCGAAGGACGCGTTGGTGCGGATCAGCTGAGGCCGGGCGGTGATGGCCGCCTTGGACGCCGTGGCGGCCACGGACGTGCTCGCCGCGGTCGACGCGTTGGCGGGCGCCGCCATGAGCGACGTCGCGGCAGCGGCGACTAAGACCGTTCCAGCCAGACTCTTGATCATGCATGCCCCCTGTGCCTGAACAGCTGCTTCCCCCTGTGGCAGCGGCTGGTATTCCGTTGATTACATCAAGAATCCGGAAGCGCCAACATTTCACCGAGGCAATCTGATATAGAACGGTTATTCTTTTATGCCCGCCTTATACGAAAACGCCTAAGGCGCCCATGCCGCTGAGCGGGGACAGCACGGCAGGCGCACCCCGGGCGAGGACCCGCGACGCTCAGCCGGTGAACGGCGGCTGGTCGCCGGCCTCGTTGAGCTCGGCTATGGCCAGCTCGGCCGTGCTGCGGATGTCGAAGAACTTGTCGAGCGCGGTGATCGCGAAGAGGTGCTTGCAGCGGCCGTTGAGCCCCGACAACAGCAGCCGGCCCCCCGAGGCGGTGACCGCTTTGTGGAGGTAGACCAGCACGGACAGGCCGGAGGAATCGCAGACGCTGACCGCCTGCATGTCGATGACGAGCAGCGGGGGCTGGGTCAAGTCGAGAGCCTTGGTGACGCGGTCGCGAACCTCCGCGGCGGAGCCGAAGTCGAAATCCCCCGTCAACCGCGCGATGACACAGGGTCCCTGGAGTCCGAGGCTTATCGACAAGGCCTGCTCCGAAGTCACCCAGCTCCACCTACCTGCGTTGCTTGCCCGATCCGACCACTCTACGAGAAGTAGCGCTTCGGGTTGAACACCAGCATCTGCTCAATCTGGCCATCGGTCACACCCGAGTCGAGCAGTGCGGCCAACACGTCGTCGTGAATGTGATCGTAGCGCCAGTTGGGCGCGAGCGTGCCGCGGGCGTCGTCCCACGCACCGCCGAAGTAGTCCATGAAACAGGCGGTGTCGTGACTGAGGACCATACGGTCAGCGTATCCGCGCTGACACAGCGCCGCGATCGTGGCCACCCGCTGCGCGGTCGGGTTGTACACGTCCAGCCCGAACCGGTCCATTCCGAGCGTCGCGCCGGTGTCGGCCATGCGCATGAGGTAGTCGAGGTCGTTGCTGTCGCCCGCGTGCGCGACGATCACCTTCTCCAGGTCCGCTCCCTCCTGGGCGAACAGGTCGAGCGCGATGAGGCCGCTCTGGGTGAACGCGTTGGTGTGCACGGTGATCGGCGCGCCGGTGAGGGCGTGCGCCCGCGCGACGGCCCGGCAGATGCGCTCCACGCCCGGCGTCAGGCCCTTGGCCTCGACGACGCACTTCAGGAACGCCGCCTTGACCCCGGTGCCGGCGATGCCCTCGGTGAGGTCGCGGACGAAGTCGTCGATCATGGGGTCCGGCATGTCGAGGAACAGGCCGGGGCCCCGGTGCTCGTACTGGTGCGGCAGTTCCTCGAAGACGTACAGGCCGGTGGCGACGATGATGTTCAGGCCGGGCACCTGCTCGGCGACCCGCTGGATGCGGGGGATGTAGCGCCCCAGCCCCCACACCGTCGGATCGACGAGCGTCCGTACGCCCTTCGCCGCCACCGCGTTGAGCTTGCCCACCGCGTCCGCCACGCGGAACTCCTCGTCCCACCACCCGCCCGTGCCGTAGTTGTCCAGGTGCTCCGGGGACACGACGAAGATGTGCTCGTGCATGAGGGTCTGACCGAGCTCCTCAACGTCCACGGGACCGCGCAGGGTGTCGACGGTGGGCATGCGGCACCTCCATACCGGTTGGTCGGGTGCGCGCCAACCTACACCGGCTGCCGGGACCCGGCCAGCCGCCGGAACAGCGGCTCGGGCCTGGGCAGCCGCCCCTCCGCGTTCGCGCGCACGGCGGCGGCCACGCGCGCCGCCGCCGTGGGCAGGAAGGGCTCCAGCTGTACGGCCAGCGTCCGGCAAGCGTGCACCAGCGTGGCCAGGGCCACCTCCTGACCGGCCGGCGGCCGCGCCCAGGGCCGGGTTCGCTCGACGTACCGGTTGGCCTGCTCGACGAGCGCCTGCACGGCGGTCGCGGCCCTCCGGAAGTCGAACGCCTCCAGCGCCTCGTGCACCGCCTCGTGCGCCTCGAACGGCTCCTCCTCCCGGGCCTCCACGGGGACCCGGCCGTCCAGGAACCGGTGCACCATGGTGACGACCCGGTTGACCAGGTTCCCCAGTCCGTTGGCGAGATCCTCGTCGGCGCGGGCGACCAGGCGTTCCTCGGTGAAGTCGGCGTCGCCCACGCGCGGCACCTCGCGCAGCAGCCACCACCGCACGGCGGCGACCCCGTACGCGTCCACCAGCGCCACCGGGTCGGCGGCGCCGCCGGACGACTTGCTGATCTTGCGGCCGTCCGCCGTCAGGTAGTCGTGCACGAAGATCCCCGTGGGCAGCGGCCTGCCCGCGGACAGCAGCATCGCGGGCCAGTAGACGGCGTGGAAGCGGATCACGCCCTTGCCCATGAGGTGCACCTTGCGCGGCTCGGCCACCCACCAGCGCTCGTAGTCGCCGCCTTGGAGCGCGGTGACGTAGTTGGCCAGCGCGTCCCACCACACGTAGACGACCTGGCCGGGATCGCCGGGCACCGGGATGCCCCATCCCCTGGCGCGCGCGGCCGACCGCGAGACGCTGATGTCGTCCAGCCCTGCCTCGACGAACGCCAGCACCTCGTTGCGCCGTACCGCCGGCTCGATCCTGAGCCGCCCGCCGCGGATGAGGTCGAGCAGGGCGTCCTGGTAGCGGGAGAGCCGGAAGAACCAGTTCTGCTCGGAGACGGGCTGCAGCGGCGCCTCATGGCCGTCGGGACAGGGCCCGGCCGGGTAGAACTGCTCGCAGCCGACGCAGTAGAGGCCCTCGTAGTGGCGCTGGTAGAGGTCGTGACGGGTGGCTTCCCAGATCCGCTCGACGCCCGCGCGATGCCCGGGATGGCTGCTCGTCCTGATGAACGCGTCGAACGACAGGTCGAGCGGTCCCCGCAACCCCTCGAACGCGGCGGCGTTCCTGTCCACCAGTTCCCGCACCGGCACGCCCTCCGCCTCGGCGGCCAGCACGTTCTTCAGCACCCGCTCCTGTCTGCGGGCCAGCCAGTCCAGCGGGCGGACCCAGTGCACGCACGCCCTCGTGCGCAGGGTGTTGCCCTTGGCCAGCGCCTCGGGCACCCACGGCAGGCGGGGCACGGCCATGCACGCGCCGACCGCGTCACACGTGCGCAGGAGGGTGCCGAGGTTGGCGTTGTGCATCGGCCAGAGCGGAGCGACGGTGAGGTGGCCGAGGCAGCGGGGCGGCCGGCGCCGCCGCTGGGACCGGAGATCTTCCCTGGTGCGCACCCGGATCCCGCTCATGCGCGCGGGAGGGTGCTCCTCTGGGTGATGTGCATGTGGGAGGCGCTTTCAGCGGCACGCCCGAGCCATCGACGTTGCGTTGCCGCCATTTTACCCCCGCGCGGGCCCGTCAATCCTTCCCCTCGGGCCCGGCAGGCGGGGCGGGCACCACCAGCACCGGCCTGCCCGCGTGGTGCAGCACCCGGTCCGACGTGCTGCCGAGCAGCAGCGAGCGCACACCGCCGAGCCCGCGGGTGCCGGTCACGATGAGCTTGGCGTCGATCTCGTTGGCGACGTCGACGATGGTCGACCAGACGGCCACGGAGTCCACGTCGCACCGGGGCACGGCGTTCAGCCCGCCCTCCCTGGCCATGTCCGCGCCGCGCCCGGCCAGTTCGCGCATCGCCTTGGCGATCGCCTCGTCTTCGAGGCCCGACTGGTCCATGGCCATCAGCAGTCCCGCGGAGGCCCTGGCCGAGGTCATGGCCAGCCGCTCCCACACGGTCAGCACGACCGCGTCGGCGCCGCGGAACATCTCGGCCGCGAACGCGATCGCGGCATTGGCGTCGTCGGAACCGTCGTACGCGATCAGAATCGTCATACCAGCCACTCCTCAGGCGAAATCAATCGGAACCCCCTTCTATCCCGAGGGGCGGCTTTCACTCCTCGCGCTAGGCCATGATCGGCGTGACACCGCGGTCGGAGGTCCTGGCCGACGGCTTGAGCATCGACAGGCCGGCCAGCGCCAGCACACCGAGTTCCGTGATCACCACGGCCCGCTGGGTGAGGCCGGCCGGGATGTCCTGGTCGGCCAGCGGAATGCCGAACATGCGGACCACGTACGGGACCACGACCAGCAGCAGCGCGCCCAGCGCCACCCCGCTGAGCACCCGTACCGCCCTGGCGAAGCGCACGTTCGCCCGGGCCAGCAGCATGCCCGCCACGGGCATCACCAGGAAGGCGAGGAAGGCGGCATAGCGGTGGATGCCGCCCGACAACGACAGCGGCACCCCGGGCCGGTCGGTGGGGAAGGCTCCGACCAGGAACATGCTCGCCCCCCACACCAGCAGCAGCACGACGACCCAGCGGTCCGTCCCCGACCGGCGCAGTGCCTCTGCGATCAGCGCGGAGCCGGCCGCGAGCAACGTCAGCGAGGCGGGCAGCAGCCATCCCGCCGACTGGAACGCGTACTCGCTGATCACGCTGTGCAGCGGGTCCAGGTCGGAGCCCGCGTGCAGGGTGAGCATGGCGGCGCTTCCGGTGCCGATGGCGGTGAATCCCGTGGCAAGCAATCCCCTCATGCCTCCAAGCTCGTGTAATGCGAGCTTTGCGACTATCGGAGATGGGCCCGAACCGGCCCTGAAGCTTCCCTTAATACCTTGGTCTCACTGGACCCGGGCCGACCCTGATGACCTGCCGGGACGTGACCCTGAGTAGGGCGTTCCCCCTCAGGGTGGGTGGCGCCGGCCGGACGCCGGCTTGACTTGGAGCGCGCTCGAGGGGTGACCCTGAAAGAGAAGGACCAAGGAGGCAGGGATGAAGAGACGAACGCTCGGCAACGGCGGTCCCGAGGTCTCGGCGCTGGGGCTCGGTTGCATGGGGATGTCCGAATTCTACGGCCAGGCCGACGAGAGCGAGTCGATCGCCGTCATCAACCGCGCGCTCGACCTCGGCATGAATTTTCTGGACACAGCCGATATGTACGGCAAGGGGGCCAACGAAGAGCTGGTCGGCCGCGCCATCAAGGGACGCCGCGGCGAGGTGGTGCTGGCCACCAAGTTCGGCGTCAACCGCGAAGGCGACAGTCGCTCGATCGAGAACAGCCCCGCCTACATCAAGGCCGCCTGCGACGCCTCGCTCAAGCGGCTCGGCGTCGACCGCATCGACCTCTACTACATGCACCGCCGCAATCCCGCCGTGCCCGTTGAGGAGTCGGTGGGCGCCATGGCCGCACTGGTCGAGCAGGGCAAGGTGGGCCATCTCGGTCTGTCCGAGGTGAGCGCGCGTACGCTGCGCGAGGCGTGCGCCGTGCATCCGATCGCCGCGCTGCAGAGCGAGTACTCGCTGTTCACCAGGGGCATCGAGCAGGAGATCCTGCCGGCGGCCCGCGCGCTCGGCGTCGCGCTGGTGGCCTACTCCCCGATCAGCCGCGGTTTTCTGGCCGGCACGCTGCCGCCGGCCGACGAGCTGCCCGACGACGACTTCCGCAAGCACATGCCGCGCAACGTGGGCGAGAACGCCCGGCACAACCAGGCGCTGGCGGCCGAGGTGAAGCGGATCGCCGACGCGGCCGGCGTCACCGCGGCACAGCTCGCGCTGGCCTGGGTGCTCGCCCAGGGCGAGGACGTCGTGCCGATCCCGGGGACGAAGCGGCTGCGCTATCTGGAGGAGAACGCCGCCGCCGCGGACATCACGCTGACGCCCGAGCAACTCGGCGCGCTGGACGCGGCCGTGCCCGCCGACGCGGTGCGCGGCACCCGCTATCCCAGCATGTCGGAGGTCGAGCTCTGACGGCGCCGCTCAGCGCCGGCCCGGGACGTCGAAATAGATCCGGACGGTGGTGCCCTCCGGCGTCGAGTGCACGCGTACGAGGTCGCTGAGCAGGTTGATGATGAGCAGCCCGCGCGAGCCGGCCTGACGCGGGTCGACCGGGCTGCGCCCGGCCAGCGGGTCGGTGATGTGGCCGGCGTCGCTGACCTCGCACACGAGCCGCCCATCGACGGTCCACACCTTGATCGTGCCGGAGCCGCCGCCGTGGTCGAGGCTGTTGGCGCCCAACTCGGCCACCGCCAGCCGTACGTCGTCGAGCCGGTCGCCGTGGAAACCCAGCGCGACGGCCTCGCGCGCGGCCATCGACCGCGCCTCCGACAGGTTGCCGTTGTCGAAGCGCAGCGTGGCGCACTGCGCGGGCTCGTCGAACGGCCGGTTGTGCGCGTCGATCACCAGCTCGGGCGCGAAGAGGGGGCTGCGTCGTTCGCCGGAGGCGTCGCGCAGCACGGGATGGGTGCGGGCCGCCTCCTCGATCACCGCCGGGTCGAGGCCCTCGACGTCGTAGGGGCACAGGATCGTGACGTGCCGGCCCGCGAACGACAGGTTGATCAGCGCCTCGTGCTGGGCGCACGCGGGATATTCCGACGGGGTGCGGCCGGGCCAGATGGGCTCGCCGATGATGCGCACGTGGCCGTCGGGATGCCGGTCGGCGAAGTCGCGCAGCACGGCGGGGATGATGCGTCCGGGGTTGCGCCCCGCCACGCCCATGTCGAGCAGGCGGACAGCTCTGGCGTCCGGACCCAGCGCCGCCTCGATGAGGGCGAGGTTGCGGGCGGGGACGGCGACGGCGACGGGCTCGCCGGCCGCCAGGCCCTCACGGACGAAGGCGGTCGTGGCAGCAACATATTCCGGCTCGCCTCGATAGAGGAGAGCCGGATGCGCGAACGGTTCTGCCAGCATCAGCCCTCACGCTACCCAAGGACCGCGACTTCCCGGCGATCCACTGGGTACCTCATAGTTGTGAAGAGAATACAGGTCAGCCGCCGCCCTCAGCGTGTCCGCCCGTCCCCTCCCCTCGATCTACGCACCCCTTCCGGCCGACGTCTCCCGTTCTGAGCTTTGTGAACCTATGCTCAAGACATGTCGGAAATGCAGATGCGGGTCTCCGACGAAGATCGGGAACGCACCACCCAGCAGCTTCAGCGTGCGTTCTCCGAGGGTCGTCTCACCCAGATGGAGCTCGAAGACCGGCTCGAAGTCGCCCTGAGTGCGAAGACCTACGGCGATCTGCTCAACCTGATCGACGATCTGCCGGTCGAGCAGCCCCGTGCCAACGACGTGGTCGAGCTGCAGTCGAAGCACGGGCAACTCAAGCGCTCAGGCGACTGGGCGGTCCCCCGGCGGCTGCGCGTGTCCTCCAAGTACGGCAGCGCGGAGCTCGACCTCTCCCAGGCCGTCATCCCGCACCCGGTCGTCGACATCGAGCTCGACCTCACGTACGGCTACGCCAAGATCATCCTGCCCGAGGGCGCGGTGGTGAACGTGGACGGGTTCCAGAGCGACTGGGGCAACACCTCGACGAGCGCCGTCCCGAGCCGACCGCGCCCCGGAGCCCTCCAGGTGGTGATCAGCGGCCGGGCGAAGTACGGCGGTCTCACCGTGCGCTATCCCCGCAAGCGCTGGTTCACCCACTGATGGAAGAGGGCGATGTGGTGCTCACTGGGCACGAGCACGCCGCCCTCCACGTACGCCCGTGACGACATGCCGGGCTGTGTCCGCTCGCAGGCGTCGAAGTCCTGCTCGTTGACCCGGTGAAACAGCTCGACGGACGTCGACAGGTCCGCCCCCGAGGCGATCACGTCGGGGTGGTAGAGCCAGTCGCACTCGACGACGGTCCTGTCGGCGGCCATCGGGTACATCCGGTGCATGATCACGTGGTCGGGCACCAGGTTGACGAACACCTGCGGCCTGACGGTGACCGCGTAGTAGCGCCGGTCCTGCTCGTGCGACAGCTCGGGCAGCCGGCCGAAGCCCGGGCCGCCGTCCACGGTGAAGCCCTCGACCCGGGAGGCGAACTCGGCGCCATGGCCGACGTAGTACTGCGCCGCGTAGCCTCCGGCGAACTCCGGCAGCACGGCCGTCAGCTCGGGGTGGATGGTGGCGCAGTGGTAGCACTCCATGAAGTTCTCGACGATGAGCTTCCAGTTGGCCTTGACGTCGTAGCGGATCCTGCGGCCGAGTGCGAGGTCCTCGACGTGGTAGCGGTCGAGGGCGGCCGGGTCACCGAGGCGTTCCGTGGCCGCGTTCTGCACCGTCTCCTCGAACGACGGCGGCTCGGCGGCCAGGCACACCCATGCGTACCCCAGCCATTCGCGCAGGTGCACGGGCACCAGCCCGTACGCCACGCGGTCGATGTCGGGCATCTTGACCAGGTTGGGCGCGGCGGCGAGCCGGCCGTCGAGGTCGTAGGACCAGGCGTGGTAGGCGCACCTGATCGTCCTGCGCACCTCGCCCTGCTCCTCCACGCACAGCCGGGCGCCACGGTGCCTGCAGACGTTGAGGAAGGCGCGCAGCAGGTCGTCCCGGCCGCGGACCACGATCACGTTCTCCCTGCCGACCTGGACCGTCTTGAACGCTCCCGGCTTCGGCAGATCCTCTGTCCTGACGGCGCAGAACCAGAGGCTTTCGAAGATGCTTGCCTGCTCTCGCGCGAACACCTCGGGGTCCGTGTAGGAGTTCCCCTGAAGGGTCGCGATCAGGCTTGACGTCGTCGTCAACCGTCACCTCTTGTTGCGTATTACGCACCGAGTTGCCCTATATGCAACATCGTCAGGTCGCGCTCAGGACGCTGTCAAGAGGTAAGTGCTGACTCTCCGCAACCACTTGACATACAGCCAGGTCGCGAGCCGGTCGGGGAAAAACCCGGCGAACGGGCGGTGCATGTCGGTGATCTCCGTGGCGGCCAGCCGGGCGGGCAGGCGCACGACCTTCGCCCTCGCCCGCTCGTACGCGCGCAACGCGCCGCCCGGTTCCGCGCGGCCCGACGCGGAGCGCAGGCCGCCGATCGCGCCGGCCAGCGACCAGGCGTCCTCCAGCGCCTGGTTGGCCCCCTGGGCCATGGTGGGCGGCATGGTATGGGCCGCGTCGCCGGCCAGGGTGGTCGGCCCCCTGCCCCAGACCGCGGAGAACGGCTGCCGGTGGTGCGGGAAGAAGTCGATGTCCGTGATCGTCTCCAGGACGTCCGGCACCGGGTCCGCCCATCCGCGGAACCGCTCGCGCAGCCGCTCGGCCACGCGGGGGTCGCCGTCCCAGAACGGCCTGCCCGGCGCGGACCTGACGTCGAACCACCACAACAGCCGGCCCTCACCCGCCGGGATCAGCCCGCACAACCCCCGCGCCCCGGCGATCATCACGGCCCTGCGCTGCTCGGTGAGCGTGGTGGGCCTGGTGGTGAACCCCTGCCAGGTCACCCAGTCGCCCAGCGTCGCGCGGTCGTCTCCCCACAGGGCCTCGCGCACCACCGAGCGCCGCCCGTCGGCCCCCACGAGCACGTCGCCGCGGACCGTGCGCCCGTCGGACAGGCGCACCTCCGCGCACTCGGGCACCACGTGCTCGGCGGGGACCCCGTAGGTCACCGGCACGCCGTCGGCGAGCAGCTCGACCAGGTCGCGGCGGGCCACGTGCACGCTCGGGTGGCCGTAACGGCGTTCGGCCGCGGTGAGGTCGATCGTGACCAGCCTGCGCCCGTCGACGGCCCAGGTCTCCATGGTCTCCAGACGCCGCCCGGTCGTGGAGTAGTCGACCTTGAGCTCCCGCAGTATGGCCGTGGCGGCCGGCCACAGGGAGACGGAGCCGCCGGCCGTACGCAGCTCGGGGGCCTCCTCGTAGACCTCGACCTCGTGACCGGCGTTGAGCAGGCCGCGCGCCACGGCGAGCCCCGCGACGCCCGCTCCGACCACGATTACCCTCATAGCAACCCCTGTTTGTGAGACCATCGATATCAGATACTTGGAGTATCATTATGTCTGCGCGCGGGCGCAAGCCCGATCCCACGGTCGACCACCGCATCAGGCAGGCCGCGGCCGGGCTCGTGCTCGCGCGCGGCCTCGACTTCACCATGGACGACGTCGCGACGGCGGCGGGCGTGGGCCGGGCCAGTGTGTTCCGCCGTTACGCCACCAAACGCGACATGCTGCTCGAAGCCCTCGCCGCCATCATGAACACGCACGTCGCCATCCCCGACACGGGTTCGTTCGAGGGCGACCTGCGCGTGGTGGTCTCCGACACCCTCGCCCTCTTCCACCATCCCGACGTGTCGCGCATGACCAAGCAGGTCTTCGGCGAGGCCGGCCGAGACCCGGCGGTCGCCCAGATCATCCGTACCGGGATGCGCACCCGGATGGAGCGCTCGTGGATCGTGTACGAGCGCGCGATCGAACGCGGAGAACTGCCGCCGAATGCCGACCTTTGGATGCTTACAGATATGTTTGCCGGTTTCGTCGCTTACCGGGGACTCCTGGATCTTCCCCTACCCGAGCCGGAGCAGATCGTGCAGGTCCTGCTGCACGGCTTTACACCGGTCTGACGCGCGTGGTGTTAGTGGGGTGCAAGTGACGGTCAAGTCGTGCTCCATAATGTTCCCTTCGTTAGCAAACCTACGAAGGGCACGGAAATGACTCCCCCACGCCGTCGTCTGGCCGTCGCGGCCGCGACGCTTACTCTTGCCGTCCTCACCACCGCCTGTGGTGCCCTGGGCAACGCCGTTGACTGCAACACCGCGGCCAGCGAGGCCAGCAAGATCGCCAGCGAGTGGAGCACCGCCGTCACGAAGAACGCCAGCGACACCGACGCCATCGGCACCGCCTCGCAGACGGCTGCCGACAAGACGAAGGAGCTCGCGGGCAAGTACGACGGCGAGGTCGCCTCGGCGCTGAACGACCTGGCGGCCGGGTTCGACTCCATGAAGGGCGGCGACCTGAGCTCGGTCTCCGACTTCAGCGGCAAGGTGAACGGCTTCACCAGCAAGATCACGGCCGCCTGCTCCTAGCCGGGCGCACGGTCGCCGCTCCGCCCGTGGGGGCGGGAGGGCTCGGCGGCCGTGCCCCGTTCGGGCGGATTCGTTCTAGTCTTGCCTTCCGTGACGGGACAACTGCTTGCGACGCCGGTGGGGGCCGGCAGCGCGCGGGCGCCGTCATGGAAGAGCAGGCTGCCGGGCCACCGCGTGCTGGTGGGCGCCGTCGCGCTCGCCGCCGCGGTGGCCTACGCCGTACTCGGGCTGGTCAAGCTGGCCACCTTCCGGGCCACCACGTTCGACCTGGTGATCGTGGACCAGGCGGTGCGCAACTACGCGGGCCTGCGGCCCCCGTACATCCCGGTGCGCGGCATGTTCGGCGACCGGGGCATGGACTACGTCCAGCTCGCCGACCACTTCTCACCCATCTACGCGGTGCTGGCGCCGTTCTACTGGATCCACGACGGCCCCGAGACGCTGATCGTCGCTCAGGCGGTGTTGTTCGCCGCCGCGATCCCGTTCGTCTGGCTGTTCACCCGCCGCGTGCTCGGCACCTGGCCCGCCTACCTGGTCTGCGCCGCGTACGCGCTGTCGTGGCCCGTCGCGCAGGCGGTCGCCTTCGACGTGCACGAGGTCATGTTCGTCCCCGTGCTCACGGCGATCATGATCGAGCGTTACCACGCGGGACGCATGCCGCCCGCGTTCCTGGCGATGGCCGCCCTCCTCCTCGTCAAGGAGGACATGGGGCTCATGGTGATCGGCGCGGGGGCGTGCCTGATCGCCCTCGGCGACCGGTGGCGCGGCGTGCTCAGCGCGCTGCTCGGCCTCGGCACCGTGCTGCTCGTACGCGGCCTGACGATCTCCGTGTTCGGCGGCGACGCCAAGGACTACTGGGCCTACGGGCATCTCGGGGACGACCTGCCCGGCGCGCTCCTCGGCGTCCTGAGCGACCCCCTGGCCGCGGTGCTTCTCCTCTTCAGCGAGGAGACCAAGGTCGACACCCTGCTGCTGATGGTGTGGCCGACATTGTTACTGTGCCTGCTCTCACCGCTGTCGCTGGTCGCGCTGCCGCACGTGCTCGTCCGCATGCTGGCCGACCGGTCCCAGTGGTGGCAGGCGGACTTCCACTACAGCGCGTTCACGGTGGTGATCCTGCTCTGCGCGGGCGTGGACGGCCTGTCGCGCCTGTCACGGCTGATCAAGCGCCCCCGCGACCGCTCGCTCCGGCTCGCGTGGGCGGCGGCCGCCTGCGCGGTCGCGCTCACCCTCGTGCCCCGATTCGCCCTCGACCAGCTCTACCATCCGGACTTCTACACCGAGCCCAAGGCGGCCGCCGCGGCCGAGGCCGTCGCCCGGGTGCCCTCGGGGGTCACCGTCGAGGCGGCCAACTCCGTCGGTCCCGCGCTGACGTCCAGGACCACCGTCCTGCTGTGGGGGCCCACCTCGCACGGCGCTCCGTGGGTGGTGGCCGACACCTCGCGCTGGGACTACCCCTTCGGCTCGCCCGAGCAGCAGCTCGCCGCGATCGCCGAGCGGGAGGCCCAGGGGTACGAGAAGGTGTTCGAGCGCGACGGCTACGTGGTGTTGCGCCGCGACTGACCGCGCGGGTCACGGGGGCCGCGCATGGACATCGCCTGCGCGTACGCCCGGTCGAAGCCCTCGATCACGGCCGGCCACGAGCCCGCGGCAGGCGGCGTGGCGCGGTTGTGCGCCGCGATGGACCCGCGCAGGCCGGGGTCGGCGCACAACCGCGCCACCGCTCGCGCCAGGTCACCCGGCGTGCGCCCGAGCAGCCCCTCCGTGCCGTCCTTGACGAAGTCGGCGACCCCGCTCTGCGTCCTGGCCACCACGGGCAGCCCCGCCGCCCGCGCCTCGAGCGCCGCGATGCCGAACGACTCGCGTGGCGCCGGCGCCACGAACACGTCAGCCGACTCCAGGACCTTGGCGATCTGCTCCCGGGTGTGCCGCCCCGGCAGCGAGACCCAGTCGGCCATGCCGTGCCTGGCGAGGAAACGTTCCATCCGGCCCCGTGCGGGCCCGTCGCCGACGATCGTGGCCCGCATGGGGATCCGGGAGGGGACGCGCGCGCGGGCCGCCTGCAGCAGCTTCAGCAGGCGTACGGGATGCTTGCGCGGAGCGAGCCGGCCGACCGCGACCACGTGCACCTCGTCACGCGGGACGGGCGGCCCTGGCGGCGGCGCCCAGCCCGACAGGTCGAGCCCGTTGGGCACCACGCGCACGGGGATCCCGGGCCCCGCCACGTCGCGGATGGGGACCGCGGCGGCGTTGCTCACCGTGGTCGCGACCAGCCTCCATCGGTCCCACCCGAACACGAGCCGCAGCAGGCGGTAGAGCCCCTTGGTGAGCGGATCCCACATGCTGTGCACGGTCACCACGCACGGCACCCCGGCGCGCACCGCGGCCCGCACGCCCATCCAGGCGAACGGCGAGACCGCGCCCGCGTGCACGTGGACCACGTCGGGCCGGTCGGAGGTGAGCCGGCGCGTGAGATGCCCCACTCCGAACGGGTGCACGGGAAGGTCGAACGGCATCCTGGCGACGATCCTGCGCACGCCCGGCAACGGCTCCCCCCTGGTCGCCGTGGCCACGCGGACGTCGTGGCCGGCCTCCCGCTGCTCTCGTACGAGATCGGCGACCTGGACCTCGATCCCCCCGAGCCGGGGCAGGTAACAGTCGCTCACGTGAAAGATCCGCACCCCTCCCAGACTAATCTGGGCGTGTGCCTCCACGTACCGCTGTGTTCTTTCATGCGCACCCCGATGACGAGGCCCTGCTGACGGCGGGCACCATGGCGATGCTCGCCGCCGAGGGGCACCGCGTGGTGCTCGTGGTGGCCACGGCGGGCGAGCGCGGCCTGGCCGAGATGGAGCCCGGGGACGCGCTCGGCGAGACCAGGCTCAAGGAGCTCTACACCTCGGCCGCGCTGCTCGGCTGCGCCCGCGTGGAGTGCCTGGGCTACGGCGACTCGGGGCTGAGCCCCAAGGGCGGCAGCGCCGACGAACGGCCCGACAACGCCTTCATCGACGCCGACACCGAGGAGGCCGCCAAGGCGCTGGCCGCGATCCTTCAGGAGGAGGAGGCCGACCTGCTGGCGATCTACGACCCGGCGGGCGGCTACGGCCATCCCGACCATGTGCAGGTCCACCGGGTGGGCAAACGGGCGTCGACGATCGCCCGAACGCCGGTCGTCCTCGAGGCGACGGTCAACCGCGATCCGCTCGTCAGGCTCCTTCGGCTGGCGAGCCGGTTCTACAGGTTCCCGCCGGAGTTCGACGTACGGACGTTCGAGAGCGCGTACTCGGCGAGTGAGACGATCACCCACCGCGTCAATGTCCGGAAATATGCGAAACAGAAGAGGGCGTCCATGGCCGCACACGCCTCGCAGGCCAGCGGCGGCGACAGCGACCGCACCCTCGCCGTCATGCTGAAGGTCCCCCGCCCTCTCTACCGCCTGGTCTTCGGCACGGAGTGGTACGTTCGCCGTGACCTTCCTCCGGGCGCCCGCCTCACTCATCCCTTCGACCAGTGGGCGACCTAGTTTCCACATGCACCCGCCCGTCAGACTGGATCCCGTCGACATCCTCCCCCTTCTGAAGGAGGGGGATTCCCACGGTCGCCCGTGAGGGTTCCTGCTTCATCGCCGGTTGCCCCGTCCGAGAGGACTCTCGTTGAGGTCTTACACCAGCTCTACAGGCGTTTCAGCTCTCCGCCGGCCCGGCGGCGAGCACGTTCTTGGCCGCGTTCACGTCACGGTCATGGGCCGCGCCGCAGGCGCACTGCCATGCGCGGGCGTGCAACGGCATCGTGTCCTGCAAGGCTCCGCATGCCGAGCACAGCTTGCCGGAGGGGAACCAGCGGTCCACCGCCACGAGCGTGCGCCCGTACCAGGCGGCCTTGTACTCCAGCATGGAGCGCATCTCCCGCCAGGAGGCGTCGGAGACGGCGCGGGCCAGGCTGTGGTTCTTGACCATGTTGCGGACGGTCAGGTCTTCCACGGCGATCACTTGGTTTTCGTGAACAAGCCGTGTGGTGACCTTGTGCAGGTGGTCCCTTCTACGGTCGGTGATGCGGACGTGGGCGCGGGCCACCTGCAGGCGGGCCTTGGCCCGGTTGGCCGACCCCTTCTCCTTGCGGGCGAGCGCCCGCTGAGCCTTGGCCGGCTTGCGCCGGTCGCGGCGCTCGTGACGAGGGTTGACGATCCTCTCGCCGGTGGAGAGTGTGGCCAGCGCCGTGATCCCCGCGTCGATCCCCACGTTGTCCGCAACGGGCGGCAGCGGGCTGATCTCCTCCTCGACCAGCAGGGACACGAACCAGCGTCCCGCAGCGTCCTTCGAGACGGTCACCGTGGACGGCTCCGCACCCTCAGGAAGATGGCGCGACCATGCGATCGCCAGCGGGGCGTCCATCTTCGCCAGCGTCAAGGCGCCGTCGCGCCACCGGAACGCCGACCGGGTGTACCCGGCCGACGCCCGCGACCTCTTGCGGGACTTGAAGGTCGGGTACTTGGCGCGCTTGGCGAAGAAGTTCGCGAACGCGGCCTGGAGATGACGAAGCGCCTGCCGAAGAGGGACCGACGACACCTCGGACAGGAAGTCGTACTCTCCGCTGCGCTTCCACGCCGTGAGGGCGGCCGAGGACTCCACAGAGGACTCCGCATAGGAGACGCGACGGCCTTGCAGCGTGTAGGCGCGGGTCCGTTCTTCCAGGGCTTTGTTGTAGACGAGGCGGACGCGGCCGAACGTCCGGGCAAGCTCTTCGGCCTGCTGGAGGGTCGGGTAGAAGCGGTACTTGTAGGCCCGCTTCACGATCTGCGCCATGCCTCACGTCTTACCGCACGACCAGCTGAAAATCGTGTGTGTGTTCTATGCGACGGCCCCCCTGGCGGCGAATCGCCTTACCCTGCCCTGCTCCGCAGGAGACCGGTTCCTCCCCCACCTGAAGACGGAGGTCTCCTCGGAGGTATCCGATGAAGAACAAGTGGCTCCAGATCGCCCTGTCCGTCCTGTCGCTCGGGCTGGCCGTGCTGCTCGTGGTCTACCTGCCCCAGATCGTGCGCACGCTCACCGGCAAGCCCGTCTCCTGGGCCGAGATCGGGGCCGTGTTCGGCGCGCTCGGCGCGGGCGAGATCGCGATCATGACCGTGCTGTGGCTGCTGAGCCTGCTGGCCTACACGTTCGTGCTGACCAACTCGCTGCCGGGGCTGAACAACCTGCAGGGCCTCACCCTCAACGCGGCGGGCAGCGCGGTGAGCAACCTCCTGCCGTTCGGCGGGGCGGTCGGCGTGGCGCTGTCGTTCGCGATGACCAAGGGATGGGGCTTCACCAACCGCGCCTTCGTGGTCATGACGCTGGTCAGCGGCATCTGGAACACGTTGTTCAGGTTCGTCCTGCCGGCCGTCGGCATCATCGCGCTGCTGATGGCCGACGAGGTGCCCAACCCGACCGTCGCCCAGGCGGGCTGGACGGGCGCGATCTCCATCCTCGTGCTCTGCGCGGTCATGGCCGCGGCCCTCTACTGGGAGCGCGCCGCCACGCTGCTCGGCCGGGCGCTCGACGGCCTCACCAGACTGCTGAGGCTGAAGCTGCACGCCTCCGCGGCCTTCCACCGGCTGCGCGCCGACACCGCCGGAGTCGTCAGGACCCGATGGCCCGGCCTGTCACTCGGCATGATCTTCTTCCTCGGCTTCCAGTGGGCGATCATGGCCGCCTGCATGCAGGCCACCGGCGCCTGGCCGGGCCTGGCCGAGTCGATCGCCGTCTTCGCGCTGTCGAGAGTCCTGACCAGCGCCCTGATCACGCCGAGCGGCGCGGGCATCATGGAGAGCGGCGTGGCCGCCCTGCTGATCGCCTTCGGGGTGCAGGGCAGCCCCGCGATCGCGACCGCACTGCTTTTCGGCTTCTGGACTTACACTATCGAGATCCCGTTCGGCGGCCTGGCACTGGGCGCATGGGCGCTCCTGCGCAGGCGCAACGGCCGGGACGCCGAGGCGGAGCCCCCGTCCACGATCTCGAAGGCCCCCTCTTGACCACCGCCGCGGCCCGCTGGGCCGACGATGTTCCCCGAGTTCCCCGAGTTCCCCGAGTTCCCCGACCTGGGACGCGCCGCACGCCGCGCCCGGCCGCCGACGGCACGCACTCCGGGTCACTGCACCACGACCATGAGGTGAACACCATGTCCTGGCACCCTGCAACGACCGACCGCACCGGGGGGACGCGGTTTCCATGCCGAGGGAGATCGGTGACAATCCCAAAGCCAACAAAGACCTTGTGCATGATTCGCAGGCCCGCATAGCGTGGCGGCTGACATGGTGGCGTTCCGAGTTCTGGGGCCAGTCGAGGCGTACGAACACGACGACGAACTCGACCTCGGCGGGTTGCGGCAGCGGGCCGTCCTCGCCCGGCTCCTCGTGGCCAGAGGCCAGGTCGTGCCCGTTGACACGCTTCTTTACGATCTGTGGGACGACGACGCGGCGAAGGGCGCGCAGTCGGGCCTGCAGGTCTACATCTCGCGCCTGCGCAGGGTGCTGGAGCCGGGCCGCCCGCGCGGCGGGCCCAACCGGCTGCTGGTGACGGTCGCGTCGGGCTACGCGCTGCGCGTGGCCTCCGACCAGGTCGACGCGCTCAGGTTCGAGCAGCTCGTACGCGCGGCGGGCGAGCACCTCGACGAGGGCGACCCGCAGGCCGCCCGCGGCCGCCTGGAGAAGGCGCTGGGCCTGTGGCGCGGCACCCCCTACTCCGACTTCGCCGACCAGCCGTGGGCGGAGGCCGAGGTCAACCGGCTGACCGAGCTGCGCCTCGTGGCGCGCGAGCGGCACGCCGACACCGGTCTGCGGCTCGGCATGCACGCCGAGACCGTGCCCGACCTCGAGGCGCTGACCACCGAGCATCCGCTGCGCGAGGAGGGGTGGCGGCTGCTGGCGCTCGGCCTCTACCGCTGCGGCCGGCAGGGCGACGCGCTGGCCGCGCTGCGCAGGGCGCGCAACATCCTGGCCGACGAGCTGGGCATCGACCCGGGGCCGGCGCTGCGCAAGCTGGAGTCCGACATCCTGGCCCAGTCGCCCGAGCTCGAACTGGCCGCCCCGGCGCGGCCCGCCCGGCCGGCGCCGGTCACCGACACCTGGCCGCCGAGGCCGGCCACGCCCGTCGACCCGCCGCCACTGGAGCCCGAGCCGTTCGTCGGCCGCGACGCCGAGCTGACCCGGCTGACCACGGCGGCCTCACGCACCGGCAGGTTCCAGGTCGCGATCGTCACCGGGGTCGCGGGCGCGGGCAAGACCACGCTGCTGCGCCAGGTGGAGACCCGGCTGGCCGGTGACGGCTGGACCACCGCGTCCGGGGCCTGCCCCGACTCCAGCGCCACCCCGCCCGGCTGGGCGTGGGTCGAGATCCTGCGCACGCTCATCGGCGTGACGGGCGCGGGCGAATACGCCCAGCTGCTCGCGCCGCTGCTCGACGACGCCGCCCCCGACCCCGACGAGGACGAGGTGTCCGGCGGCTTCCGGCTGCACCGCGCGGTCGGCGGCTACCTCGCGGGGGTCGCGCGCAGGTCGCCCGTGCTGCTGACGCTCGAAGACCTCCACTGGGCCGACGACCAGACGCTGGCCCTGCTGCGGGCGCTGCCCAGCCTGCTGGCCACCAGCCGGGTGCTGCTCGTGGTGACCTGCAGGGAGAGCGAGCTCGACGACCGCCAGTCCGACGTGCTGGCCGCCCTCGCCCGGCTCAGCCCGGTCCGCGTGGGTCTTTCCGGGCTCGACCCGAAGGCCGTGGCCGAGCTGGTCAGGGCCACCTGCGTACGCGAGATCGACGACGACGCGGTCGAGTCGATCGTCGAGCGCACCGGCGGCAACCCGTTCTTCGTCCGCGAGACCGTGCGCCTGCTCGACTCCGAGGGCGCGGCCGACCGGGCCAGCGCGACCGAGGTGCTCTCGCAGGTGCCCTCCGGCGTGCGCGACGTGCTGCGGCGGCGCATCTCGCGGTTGCCGTCCGGGGCGCAGCAGATCCTGCTGCAGGCCGCCGTGATCGGCCGTGACGTCGATCTCGACGTGCTCATCGCGGTGGCGGGCGACGAGGACGCCGTCATCGAGGCCGTGGAGGCGGCCCTGCTCGCCGGCCTGGTGACCGAGCCGGGGCCGGGGCTGCTCAGGTTCGACCACGACCTGGTGCGCGACACGATCTACTCCGACGCCTCCCGGCTGCGCCGCACCCGGCTGCACGCCGCCGTGGCCGCGGTCATCGAGGAGCGCACGCCGTCCGACGTGGCCGCGCTCGCCCACCACTACTTCCTCGCCGACGCGGCCGAGAAGGCCGTCCACTACGCGGGGCTGGCGGCCGAGCAGGCCGAGCGGCGTTTCGCCCACCGTGAGGCGGCCATGCTGTGGGAGCAGGCCATCGCCGCGTTCGACCGTTCGCGCAACGACGAGCAGGACGGCGAGCGGGCGCGCGAGCGCACCAAGGAGCGGCTGGTGCTCATGCTGCGCCAGATCAGGGCGCTGGCGCTGTGCGGCGACATGTCGGCGGCCAGGGTGCTGCGCCGCCAGGCCATGGACACCGCGCTGCCGCTGGGCGACCTCGAGATCACCGCGAAGGTGGCGGCTTCGCTGGCCGTGCCGCACAAGGGCATGGCCCGCGACTTCACCCGCACCGCGTGGGAGATCGTCGACGTCACCGAGCGGGCCCTCATGGAGCTGCCCGAGGGCGAGCAGCGGCTGCGGGCGAGCCTGCTGACGACGCTCGCCCTGGAGCTGGAGGGCTCCTCCTCGCCCGAGCGGGGCCGGCAGGCGTCGCTGGAGGCGCTGGAGCTGGCCAGGCAGAGCGGCGACCCCGCGCTGATCGCGGCCGCGCTCAGCGGGCGGTTGCGCCAGTCCTACGACATCCCCGCGGTCGACACCCGCGAGAGCATCGGCAGGGAACTGCTGGAGGTCGCCCAGCGCTCCGGCCAGATGGCCACGCAGGCGCTGGCCCATCTGGTGCTGCTGGAGTGCGCGGCGGCGAGGGGCGAGTTCACGACCGCCGACGAGCATGCCGCCGCCGCCGACCGTCTGGCCAAGCAGTACGACCTGTCGGCGCCCGCAGCGGTCGTCGTCTGGTACGCCGGCCAGCGCCTGATGATCGCCGGCGACTACGCGGGCGCCGAACGGGCCTACAGCGACGCGGCGAGGATGACCGAGCGGGCCGGCATGCTGGAGGGCCGCCAGGACCTCCCGCTGATCACGACGTTCTGCCTGCACCTCGTCGACGGCCGGGCCGCCGGCATGGTCGAGCGGCTCGCCGAGGCCCACCTGCGGGGCGCCAAGTGGACGCTCGACGCCTACGCCCTCGCCCTGGCTTCCGCGGGCCGGCTCGATGAGGCCAGGGCCGTGGCCGCCACCCGGCCGCCGGTCCGCCCCGACTTCCTCTACGAGCTGGTGATGACCTGGCGGGCACTGGCGGGCATGCTGCTGGACGACCGCGAGCGGATGATCGACTGCTACGACAAGCTCAAGCCGTTCGCCGACCGGGTGGCGGGCGCCGGCACCGGCGTGGTGGCGTTGTGGCCTGTCGCGCTGACGCTGGGCGACCTCGCGATCCGTCTCGGGCAGCCCGACGCCGCGCGTGACCACTACCACAAGGCCCTCGAGGTGGCCGAGCGGGTGGGCGTGCCGCGCTGGGTGCAGGCGGCGCGGCAGTCGGTCAGCAGCTGACCTCGAACCGTTCGCTCCTGAGGGTTGCGGCGCCCTTGACGGCCAGCTCGACGCGGTACCACCCGGGGTTGCCCGACATCTGGGGCCGCCACTCGATGGTGCGCCGGGCGGCGGCGGAGCCGTCGTGGTCCACCAGGTAGGTGCGCCAGGTCCGGATGGCCGGGCTCCAGCGGGTGAGCCGCCAGGCGTACGACACGGCCTGGTCGGGGTCGGGGTTGACGACCACGCTGCGGGCCACGTACGAGCCGGCGCACCCGGCTCCGCCGTCCGGCACGGCGTCGACGGAGACCTCTCCCTCCCTCGCGGCGGGGGACGTCCGCCGGGCCGGGGCGGAGATGGGCGTCTCGCGGGCCGACAGGGTGATGGTCGTCACCGGCTCGGTCGCCGAGTTGGCGCTGTGGTAGGCGGAGAAGCCGACGTAGGCGCTGGTGAACGCGAGCGCGGCCACGAAGAGCTTGGCCGTGTTCGCCGTGCCGCTGGCCAGGGCGGCTGCGCTTCTCGTCGTCATCGTCAACACCCCTTTCGCCTCACACATAGAGTGAGGCAGGGCGGTTGAGCCCCGCTTGTCGCCTGGTTGCACCCATTGCGGGAGGCTTGCACCCGCTATGGCAGGTGAGCGGAGCTTTGATTAAGGTAAGGCTGACCTAAGGCTTTGGGAGGGGTGGCTGCGGATGGTGCGTGCGATCGCCCCCGTCTCCGACGGTTTCACCGAGCCGTTCTGGCTCGGCCTCCCCTACTGGCTGGTCGGCGCCATCCTGATCCTCGCTCTGTTCGGAGCGTTCCAGGTCTACTACTGGGTCGGCCGCAAGCTCGGCGAGAAGCTGTACGACTCCCGCATCGGCGTCAGGCTGGGCCGCGAACGCATCGCGAAGATCGAGCAGGTCGTCGAGAAGTGGGGCGCGCTGGCCGTCTACGGGTGTTTCTGGGTGCCCATGCTGCGCCACACGCTGCCATGGGTGGCCGGGGCGCTGCGCGTGTCCTATCCCTGGTACGTCGTCGCCAGCGCGCTGGGCTGCCTGACGTGGGCGCCGCTGTGGTGGTTCGGCGGCACGGCGATCGTGTGGGGGTGGCTGCAACTGGCCGCCGCCTCTCCCCTCGCCGCCGCCGCCGTGGCCGTGGTGGCGGCCGCCGCCGTGGCCGCGTTCGTGGTGCGCCGCCGCCGTCGCCGTCGCCGGGCCTCCGAGGACGAGGCTCTCGTGTCCTAGCGGGCCTTCACCGGGGCTCCTGCCCGCTCTGGTCGTCGATGTCGGCCTCAGGGGCGTTCCTGCGTACGGTCTCGATGCCGTTCACACAGGCCACCTTCGTCGGGAAACCCTCGCCGACCGCGAGCGTCTGCCCGTTGTTCGCCACGAGCGCGAAGCGGAAAGCGCCCCGTTCGTCCTTGCTGATGATGAACCTGCCTGCCATGGACGCCGCCCCCGCAATCTCGGATTGATCAACGATTTACCCGTGCCTGAGACATACCTATGGTCGTGTCAGGCAAACGAACCCTTGATCTGCTGACACCATGATTGCCATGCGTATCGCCGGTTTCATGGGTTCTGTCGTGGTCACTGTGCTGGTCGGGGTCGCCGCCCCCGCCGTGGCGGCGGACGCGCCCGCCGTGGCGGCCGAGGCGGCGTACGTCGTCGACTCGGCGGGGAACGTGCACGTCGGCAAGCGCCAGACGCGCCGGATGCCGGTCGCGAGCCTCGTCAAGGTCATGACGGCGTACGTCGTGCTGCGCGAGGCCCGGCTCGGCGACACCGTCAGGATCTCCGCGGCGGACGTGTCGTACGCCGCCCGCAACGGCGCCGCGACGGCGGGGCTGCGCAAGGGCGAGCGCCTCACGGTCAGGGACCTGCTGTACGCGCTCATGCTGCCCTCAGGAGCCGACGCGGCCAACGCGCTGGCGCGGCGCTACGGCCCCGGCAAGACCGCCTTCGTCGCCAAGATGAACCGCACCGCCCGCTCCCTCGGCCTCGACGACACCCGCTACACGAACGCCGACGGCATGCCCACCCCGCGCAACGGCGGCTACTCGACGGCCGCCGACCAGGCGAAGCTGGCCCAGCGGGCGCTGGCGGACGACACGTTCACGACCGTGGTCCGTCGCACGGTGCACAGGGTGGCCAAGACCAAGATGCACCGGGCGCACACCTGGGCCAACACCAACAAGCTGCTCAAGCGCGCGGACGGGGTGCTGGGGGTCAAGACGGGGTACACGAGGGCGGCGGGCTACTGCCTGCTGTTCGCGGGTGAGCGCAGTGGCGAGCAGGTCGTGGGCGTACTGCTGAACGACGGGAGCGAGCGCCGCTTCACCACGGCCGAGCGGCTCCTCGACTACGCGGGCGACCGCATCGCCCTCGGCTGAGCGGCCGCGCTCGTCACGCCGGCAGGCGCGGCGGAGCCGGAGCGATTGACGCCGGTTCTTCGTCGGCGGATGCGCAAGCACTGCCGAACGGGCAATAATCGAACATCCAGCAGCGCTAAAGGTGACCTGGAGCACAGCCACCACGCTCCTCGGCACAGTAGGGTGGCCCTTCAACCCTCGAAAAGGACGACCATGGCGGAATTCATCGAGGTCCGCGCGACGGTCGAGGGCCACGAAAGGGCGGCCGTGCTGGCCAACGGCATCTTCCGCGCCGGACTGGCCACGTCGATCGACATAGCCGAGACGCCACACCCGACCGCCCACCACGACGAGATCGCCTGGGAGCTCACGCTCATCACCACCGCGTCGCAGGCGCCCGCGCTCGAACGCCACATCAGGGAGACGGGCTTCGACAGCCCCATCATGAGCCGCCCGCTCGTCACCGACCCCGACAACCGTCCCGACTGGTTCGACGGCGAGCAGCCCTGACAAGCGTCCGGTGGGGTCAGCCGCCGACCGTGATGACGACCTTTCCCGCTGCGTGCCCCGCCTCCTGGTAGGTGACGGCCTCAGGGATGCGTGCGAACGGGAAGCTCCTGTCGATGACCGGCGTCACCTTCCCGTCCTCGATGAGCCCCGTCAGCGTCACCAGGTTCCGCTTGGTCTCCTCGCAGGTCACCACGTTCACGGACGACACCCGCTGCGACACGAACGGCCCCGCGGCCAGTAACGAGACGACGTGCCCGCCGGGCTGCACCCACCGCCCGGGCTCACCGCCGACGGCGACGAGGGCCCCCTTGCCGGTCAGCACCCGGCGGCAGGCCCATCCCGGGCGGCTGCCCGCGATGTCGATCAGCACGTCGTAGCGCTGCCCGCTGCGCGTGAAGTCCCGCTCGGTGTAGTCGATGACCTGGTGCGCGCCGATCGATCGCACCATGTCCACGTTGCGCGGACCGCAGACGCCGGTGACCTCCGCGCCGAACGCGCGGGCGAGTTGCACGGCGAACGTCCCCACGCCGCCGGAAGCCCCGTTGACGAGCACCTTGTCC